>JAWLCO010000009.1:0-36354 GCA_041687075.1 Hyphomicrobiaceae bacterium
AGGTGCGGCGCGCCTTCCAGCGTCATGGCCCCGCAGGCGTGCTCGTTGGCGGCCTCGATGTCCTTCTTCGAGAAGCCGAGATGTGCCAGCAGCTCGAAGCCCGGCTCGTTCAGCTTGTCCGCGGGGATCTTGAGCGTGCCGGTCAGGAACTGCTCGCCCAGCGTCCAGCGGTTGAAGACGAACTTGATGTCGAAAGCAGTTGTCAGCGCGTCCTCGACCTTCTGCAACACCTCGTCTGTAAAGCCCTTCGCCTTGAGGCTGGCGTGATTGATGGCAGGCGCCTGCCGTAACGAGCCGTGACCGACCGCATAGGCCTCGATCTCGGCGATCTCGGATTCGCGGTAGCCCAGCGCGCGGAGCGCCTGTGGCACGGCCTGATTGATGATCTTGAAATAGCCGCCGCCGGCCAGCTTCTTGAACTTCACCAGAGCGAAGTCGGGCTCGATGCCGGTCGTATCGCAATCCATCACGAGGCCGATGGTGCCTGTCGGCGCGATCACCGTGGCCTGCGCATTGCGATAGCCGTGCGCCTCGCCGAGCTCCAGCGCGCGATCCCAGGCCCGGGTAGCGGCCTCGATCAGACCCTTGTCGGGGCAGGCCGGGTGATCCAGCGGGACGGGTATCGTCGAGAGGCGCTCGTAGCCCTCTGCCTCGCCATGCGCGGCGCGGCGGTGATTGCGGATGACGCGCAGCATGTCGTCGGCGTTCTTGAAATAGCCGGGGAACGGCCCGAGCTCCTTCGCCATCTCCGCCGAGGTGGCATAGGCGACGCCCGTCATGATGGCCGAGATGGCACCGCAGATCGCGCGGCCCTCCGCCGAGTCATAGGGTATGCCGGACGCCATCAGCAGCCCGCCGATGTTGGCGAAGCCGAGGCCCAGCGTGCGGTAGCGGTAGGACAGCTCCGCAATCTGCCGGCTCGGGAACTGCGCCATCAGGACGGAGATCTCGAGCACGATGGTCCAGAGGCGGCAGGCGTGCTCGAAGGAGTCGGTATCGAACAGCCCGTCCCCTCTCCCCGTTCCTTCAACGGGGAGAGGGTTAGGGTGAGGGGCAGAAGCTTGCGTCGCGGCCTGTTGCTGCCCCTCACCCCGACCCTCTCCCCGCGTGCGGGGAGAGGGGGAATTGCGAAACATCATCAAATTCAGCGACGCCAGATTGCAGGCCGTGTCGTCGAGAAACATGTACTCCGAGCACGGATTGGAGGCGCGGATCGGGCCGGACTGCGGGCAGGTGTGCCAGTCGTTGATGGTGGTGTGGAACTGCATGCCGGGGTCGGCGGATGCCCAGGCGGCATGGCCGATCTGATCCCAAAGATCGCGCGCCTTGACGGTCTTGACCACCTCACCCGTCGTGCGCGCCGTCAGCGCCCAGTCCTTGTCCTCCAGTACGGAGCGCAGGAAATCGTCGGTGACGCGCACGGAGTTGTTCGAATTCTGGCCGGAAACCGTGAGGTAGGCCTCGCTGTCCCAATCCGTATCGTAGGTGTCGAACGTGATGTCCTTGAAGCCCTGCCGCGCGAACTGGATGACGCGGGCGATGTAGCTGCCGGGCACCTGATCGCGGCGAGCCTCCTTGATGGCCCGCTTCAGCGCCGGATTGCGGGCCGGATCGAAGCAGGCGTCGCCCTCGGCCTCGCAGTTGACGCAGGCCTTCATCACGGCCTTGAGCCGCTTCTGGCAGATCTTGGAGCCGGTGACGAGGGCGGCGACCTTCTGCTCCTCGCGCACCTTCCAGTTGATGTACTCCTCGATATCCGGGTGATCGACGTCGACGACGACCATCTTGGCCGCGCGCCGCGTGGTTCCGCCGGACTTGATGGCGCCGGCCGCACGGTCGCCGATCTTGAGGAAGCTCATCAGGCCAGAGGACTTTCCACCGCCGGACAGCTTCTCATTCGCCGCGCGCAGCTTGGAGAAGTTGGTGCCGGTGCCCGAGCCGTACTTGAAGAGCCGCGCCTCGCGCACCCAGAGATCCATGATCCCGTTCTCGTTGACGAGATCGTCCTCGATCGACTGGATGAAGCAGGCGTGCGGCTGCGGGTGCTCGTAAGCGGAGGTGGACTGGGTCAGGCGGCCCGTCTCGTGATCGACATAGAAGTGCCCCTGACCCGGACCGTCGATGCCATAGGCCCAGTGGAGGCCCGTGTTGAACCACTGCGGGCTGTTCGGCGCGGCCATCTGCATGGCGAGCATGTAGCGGTGCTCGTCGAAGAAGGCGCGGGCGTCGTCCTCGGTGGTGAAGTAGCCGCCCTTCCAGCCCCAGTAGGTCCAGGTGCCGGCGAGCCGGTCGAAGACCTGCCGCGCGTCCGTCTCGCCGCCGAAGCGTTCACCTTCCGGCAGCTCGGCCAGCGCCGTCTGGTCAGCCACCGAGCGCCAGAGCCACGACGGGACCTGCGTCTCCTCGATGCGCTTCAGGCGGCGAGGCACACCGGCCTTGCGGAAGTACTTCTGGGCCAGAATGTCCGCCGCCACCTGGCTCCAGTGCTCCGGCACCATGAAGCCTTCGAGGCGGAAGACGACGGAGCCGTCCGGGTTCTTGATCTCGCTGTTGGCACGACGGAAGGGAATCGACTTGTAAGGCGAACGGCCGGCCTGGGTGAAGCGCCGCGTGATCTTCATTCTTATAGCCCCCGCATATCTGCTCTCGACGCCCCCGCGACCCCTGTCAGACCGCGCCGGCAACATCGTTTCTTCTGAAGCGCCACACGCGAATGCGCAGGCGCAATTCGGCTCGTCAGCCGGCGCTACTCGCTACCGGCCGTGGACCCGGCTCGCCCGGGCGTGTGGTTTACTCGGAAACGCGAACTCGATACCGCGGCTTCAGCGGGGTGCCACGGGATGACCTCTGCCGGACATTGCCCCCGCAATCCGGCAGAAGACTCATTCACATCAGGAAAAAGCCCGCTCAAAAACGAAACCCCGAGCGGGCCCGTGATGTCCCTCGGGCCGATGTTTCGCAGTCGACTGCGACCCGACCGGCTTGAGCAAAACCTTGGGCGATTCGTGTTCTTTTGTCACGATGTTGTGGGGCGTAGATGCAAGCGCCGCTATATGTAGTGCGCCCTGTGCGGTACCGGTGGAAAAGCGGTGCATCAACCGGGTGGAATATCGGCTGCCGCCCGCACTGGAGCCCGAGCGATCAGGGACTGCAGACAGGTCTCCTTGCTCGTCGAGGCGATTTCCCCAGATGTTTCCGGCCTGGATGAGAAGGGCCCTCTCATGGATGCTATGCCGATTCCGGGCATCACTGGTGTTGCCGATCTGCAGCGCCAATCCGTCGACTGGACACGTCACCGGGGGTACGATATGCCGCCTGTCGCTGGATCACGCATTCGGCGCACGCGCGAACGTCACGGGCTGACTGACATGGGCATGCTGAAAGAGGTCTTTAGTTGGTGGAGCGGCAACACCTGGGGCACCCGGTTCACCATCTGGCGTCAGGGCCAGTTCGTGGGCGAGGACGAATTCGGTAATCGCTATTTCGTGCAGAAGTCGGGTGTCGGGCCCAACGGCAAGCCGCGCCGCTGGGTCATATACCAGTCGCTCTCCGAGCCGACGCAGGTACCGCCGGAGTGGTACAGCTGGCTGCACTACACGACGGATACGCCGCCTACCCAGGAAAGCTACCAGAAGCGGCCCTGGCAGAAGCGGCATCGCATGAACCTGACCGGCACGCCGCAGGCCTATCGGCCGTCGGGATCCATCGTCGGTGCCGGCCACCGGCAGAAGGGCACTGGCGACTACAAGGCCTGGCGCCCCCAGTAGCGGGGATATGGCGGGGGCCTCGTCATTGTGACGCCAAGTTTGGCTGTCCACTGCTCTCGCATGTTGGTTCGATAACCACGGGTGAGAGCGCTATGGAACGTGCAGATCGCCAGCGGCGGCGGGCTCGTGGACAGACCACCAGCGTCCTGCTGCTCACGCCGGTTCTTCTGGTTGCGGCATCAGCACCCGCCGCCGCCGAGCGCCTCGAGAACCAGGTGGCCGTCTTCGCGGCCCTGGACAAGGTGACGGCGCAGATCGACAAGTTGCCAGTGCCGCTGAACGAAACCCGTCAGTTCGGGTCGCTCAAGATCACGCCACGTGTGTGCTATTCGCGGCCTCCGACGGAAACGCCCAAGACCACGACCTTCGTCGAGATCGACGAGGTGAAGCTCAATGGCGAGGAGGAGCGGATCTTCACAGGTTGGATGTTCGCCGAGAGCCCCGGCCTCAACTCGGTCGAACACCCGGTTTTCGACGTCTGGCTGACGGGATGCGACGAGCCCACGACGTCGGTTTCTCAAGGAGGCCCCGCGGCCGGGGCAGGAGAGGCTGGTCAAGGCGAAATCCTCGAGCCGCCTCGCCGGCGCGTGCGCCGCTGAGGAGCCGGAATTTCTCCCGGCCCGCCCGAAAGCCCTGGATCATTTCCGACTGATCTAAGCTGAAAACGGTAGTGGCAGGCACTCCCTTGACCTCTCCCATGGGGAGAGGTCGGCCCAAAGGGCCGGGTGAGGGGTTGGAACAGCAACAATCGTCGGAACCCCCCTCACCCCAACCCTCTCCCCGCCGGGGAGAGGGAGCTTGGGTGTGAGCTTGGTCTGCTTCAATCCAAACCGGAAAAGCTCTAAAATCCAAGCAAATCAGTTGGTGCGGCTTGCACCTTGGCTGGCGGCGCGGGCATCGGCGCGGATGCGCTCGACCATGGAGGCGAAGCCGTTCGAACGCTGCGGGGTCAGGTGCTCGTGCATGCCGAGCTCCGCCAGCACGTCACGCGCGTCGAGGGCGAGGATCTCGTCCGGGGTCTTGCCCTGGTAGATCGAGAAGAGAATAGCGATGAGTCCGCGCACGATGTGGGCATCGCTGTCACCGCGGAACCGCAGCCGCGGCTGGCCGGTACCGTCGGCCGGCGGTACGACTTCGGTCGTCAGCCAGACCTGACTGGCACAGCCTCGCACCTTGTTGGCATCCGTACGGGCTGCCTCGTCCAGTGGCGGCAACGCGCGGCCGAGCTCGATGACGTACCGGTAGCGGTCCTCCCAGTCGTCGAGCAGCTCGAAATCGGACCTGATATCTGTAATGTTCGTGATGGACATCCTGGCTCCCCGCCGGCCGCAACCATCGCGACCTCAGCGCCTCATGTGTTGAAATAGGCAATCGGCTGCGGCCCTTGCAAGGCCGATTCCCGCCCGCATTTGCCGCAGCGGATGCGGGATTCAGGCAATGTTAACGATGCTGTCCCGATATTAACCCTGACTGTCGTCAATCTTCAGAGGTTCCAGCACCAGGGTCGGTACATGCTACCTCGGCGGGCGAAAATCGTGCTGTGCGCCTGCGTTGCAGCGTGTGCCGGCGTGTGGTGGAACGCTATGCATCTCCAGCACGGCACACGCGCCGATATTCTCGCCCGCACGCAGCGGCTCGGCGAAACCTTCAGGCGCCCGCCTGCTCCCGAGCCGATCGAGGCTGCGCAGCCACGCCTGGCACCCGAAATTCCCGATGCACCGGCGATCATGTCCGACGCCGACCTCGACGTGGACGTGGTGCGGGCGGTCCAGCGTGAGCTGGCGCACCGGGGCTACGAGCCCGGCGCGGCGGATGGCCTGGTCCATCCGGTGACCCGCGCCGCCGTGATGGCTTACGAGCACGATCATGGCCTGCCACTCACCGGCCAGCCTACGGAAGACTTGCTCAAGGCCATCCTTTTCGGCGTTCCGGCCAGCGACAACAGCAGGATCAGGCGGGAACCCTTGCCTCAGGCGCAGGACATCATCCGCTCGGTTCAGGACTCGCTCACCTCACTCGGCTACGAGATTGCGACCGACGGACGCATGGGCGAGGAAACGGCGCGGGCGATCCGCGCCTTTGAAGCCAAGCACGGCCTCAATCCGTCCGGCCGCATCTCCGGCGCCCTCATGCTGAAGCTGCGCGATGCTACCGTCCGCCGGCAGCGACGGGCGTCGACGCGCTGACCACCACGCCGCGCCACCGCCCTCCCACCCGTCATCCCGTGCGCCGGGCAGCGCGGAAGCGGTGCGCTTGGGCGCGCTGGCTTGAACTGGCTTCGGCTGCCGTTTACCTCTGCGGCATGCGACTCAAAGCCGAGATCTGGGCGAAAGCCTACCTGCGCAGCTGCGCGGCCGCTGGTGTGATGGCGGTCGTCGTCCGCCATGGGGATGACGATGCGGGCGCCATCTTCATCAAGGTCAACCGCCTCGACGGAACGGCGCGGCTGTTCGGGCCCGCGCCTGCGGGATTCGACACCGGCCAGCTCGAGCGCCAGTGGGTGCCTCACCTCGACGGGCCTGAGACGAGCGAAGCAGATATCGACGCCTATCTCGCCCGCCAGCTCGATTTCGACAGCGACCTGTGGATTCTCGAGCTCGAAGACCGCCAGGGCCGCCACTTTCTCGATCCCTGGCTGGCGCCAACGGAAGCCCAGGATGATCGGCCTTAAAGGTTCGTTAACCAGACTCGCGCCCTGATTGCTTTTGCCAACAAACACTCGCAGTGCTCGCAATTCCACCGCGCCGAAAAGAAAAATGGGAACCGTCCTATCCTTCAGCCTCCGGCAAGATCGGGCCGCCCGGCCAGCAGAAGACGGACCTGCACCAGCCCCTGGTGAGGTCGTGATCTTTCCGGGTGTCCGCTATGAGCGTGCCGCAAGCTGCTCCGATCAGCAGACCGCAACTGGCAAGCGCCGAAGGCGCGATATCCTATTGATTCCCGACTGAGCTTCCGGCCGGTTACTCGACCGTGGAGGGCTGGCGATTGGCCGGCTGACAGCTCGCGCGCGCCAAAATGCTCTCGACCTCCTGGCGGTAGCTCTCACCCTTGTCCGGTCCGCGGATGACCATGAGGCCCCTCGGCGCCGGCACCTCGATGTAGGTCGGCGCTGCCCGGCGGGGTAGGCGCCGGATTGGCGGTAGCGCGGTGTCGTCGCCCGATGTGATCAGCACCGCATTTATGGTCGTAATCCTCTGATCGCGGCCCGGCATGATGTAGAAGTTGTCACCCGCCGGCGAGTAGAGCGCGAGTGTCCAGCCACTGCCGGGCAGAACCACGCGCGCCGAAACCGGTCCACTGCTCACGTCGTAATGGCAGACGGCGAAGTGCATGTCGGGTTCCTGGTAGGGAACGAGCTGCGACTGCGGCTCGGGCTGGCCGAGAACGACGAGCGTATTCGCCGGCAGATGCTCCGTAATCCGGTCGTAGGCATGGGGGCGCAGCAGCTCAGGCGTCGCAAAGGTGGCGATGATGTGCACGATGCCTGCTGCGACGACTCCGCAGAGCAGGGTCGTACCTAGTCCGGCGGCGCCCCATTCGCGCGTCATCGGCAGGCCACCTTCTGGATGTCCGGCAGCCCGGAGCCACCCTGGCTGAGACCGTCTCCCGATTCGAGCAATGCCAGCACCAGCCGCAGCCGGCCGGCCCCGCCGGTAGGCAGCCAGTTGCCCGGCCGGGCATCGCGGGCAAGGGAAACGACGAAGCTGCCGTCGGCACCGCGCATGATCGTGCTCGAGTTGAAGGCATGCCGATCGGCGGGGTTGGGGATGAGGTGTCCGTTGTCGTCATAAACGGCAATCGTCCACCAGCCCTCGTTCAGCCCGCGGCCGACGACCGCATAGTCGCAGCTCGAATGCAGCCGCTGCCCCGTGTTGTCCGTACGCGCCTCCCAGGTGCGTGCGATGGTGCCGCTGATCGGCAGGCTGCCATGACGGGCAGCCCGGGCGCGCGTGTAGGGATCGGCGTGCGGCGTGCCGGCAGCGGGCCAGGATACCCAAGGCCCCGCCTTCACAGTCGTCAACGGGCTGCCGACCTCGATCATGTACCAGCTCGATCCGATGCCGCCGACGAGCGCGATGCCGATGAACAGGCCCAGGTTGCCGATAAACCCGAGCGTCGCGCTGATGGCTCCGCGCAACCGCCCGAAGCGGACTGGTGACTCTGTAGCAACGGCCACGGTCACGGCCGTCCCCTGATCGGCAGCCCCGTAGCCCGGCCCGAAGCATCCGCGCGGCGATCGGGAGCCGGCTCATCAGGTGCCCCGTCCTCACCACCGCCGGTTGCCCTGCGGAGGGATTCCGCGATCCGCTCCAGCGCCTTGCGTGTCCGTTCCGACATGAGCGACTGGCTGCGGCTTGCTCCCTGTTCTGCTGCAGCCACCTGATGGCGTTGCGTGGCGGCGATCCGCTGTTGCTCCGCCACCTGGACCGGATGCGGGTCGAGGCCCGGAATGGTCGGGAAATTCATATCCGTGTGGGCGACGGCCATGAACTGCTGCCAGATCGGGGCCGCCATCTGGCCGCCGGTGGTTCCACCGGACATCTGCCGGTTGTCGTCCCTGCCGATCCAGACACCACCGACGTACTTTCCGGTAAACCCGACGAACCACACGTCCTTTGGCCCGGTGCTGGTGCCGGTCTTGCCTGCGACATGAGTGAAGTCGAGCTTCGCCCGCTGGCCGGTTCCCTGCTCCACGACCCTGAACAGCATCTGGTTCATCTGCTCGGCGACGTCCCGTGAGACCACCTGAGGTGCGGGCGGCTCGTCCCGCTCGCGGCTGTACACCAGCTCTCCGTTCGCGGTGTAGATCTCGAGAATGGCGTAGGGCTTCGCCAGCCGGCCACCGTTCGCAAAGGTGGCCACGCCACCCACGTGCTCAAGCGGCGTGATGCCGGTGTCGCCGAGGGCCATCGAGCAGGACTTCTTGATGCCCTGGATGCCGAGACGCTGCGTCATCTCGATCACCTTCTCGCGGCCGACTGCAAACGAGAGTTCCGCCGCCGTCGTATTGAGCGACTTGGCGAGTGCCAGCCACAGTGGCAAGCGTGCGCCACTGCCGTGGCCGCCGCTGTAATTGCGTGGATGCCAGCGGCCACAGGAGCGGGAGGCGTCGCGAACGGTCGTCGTAGGCTTGTAGCCGTTCTCGAGCGCCGCCGCGTAGACGTAGATCTTGAACGAGGAGCCCGGCTGGCGCCGCGCCTTGGTCGCCCTGTTGAACTGGCTGTCGCCATAATCCGGCCCGCCGACCAGCGCACGGACGGCACCGTCGGTCTCCATCGCGACCAGCGCGCCGGCATCAGCCCGAACCGCGCGTCCCCTCTGCCGAAGGGTGGAGACGAGCGCCTTGTCGGCAGCCTTCTGCAGCGAAAGATCGACGGTGGTCCGCGCAATCAGATTGAAGTGGCCTTTGCCCTCCATCAGACGCTGAACCTCGTCGAAGGCATAGTCGAGGAACCAGTCGGGGCTGTCCGCCTGCCGTGTCTCGACGATGCGCGCCGGATTGAGGCGTGCGTGGTGAACCTGCCCCGAGCTGTAGAAGCCTGCTTCGACAAGGTTGTTGAGCACGACGTTTGCCCGCGCGCGGGCCGCTGCGAGATCGACGTGGGGGGCATACTTGGTCGGCGCTTTGAAGAGGCCAGCCAGCAGTGCGGCTTCCGCCAGATTGACCTCCCGGATCGATTTGCCGAAATAGAACTGGGCCGCCGCCTCGACGCCGAATGCGCCACCGCCCATGTAGGAACGGTCGAGATAGAGCTTCAGGATTTCGTCCTTGGTCAGCCGCGATTCGAGCCAGAGCGCCAGGAACGCTTCCTTGATCTTCCTCTGCAGCGACCGCTCCGACGACAGGAACAGGTTTTTGGCGAGCTGCTGGGTCAGCGACGAGCCGCCCTGCACGACCTCGTTGGCACGCAGGTTCTCGACGAAAGCACGCAGTGTGCCGATGACGTCGACGCCGAAGTGCTCGTAGAAGCGGCGATCCTCGGTGGCGAGGGCTGCCTTGATGACGTGATCGGGGATTTCCTCGAGCGGAACGGCATCGTCCAGATTGATGCCGCGCTTGCCGATCTCGCTGCCGTTGATGTCGAGGAATTTCACGCTGTACTGGCCCGTCGTCAGCCAGCGGCCCTCCTCCACCTCCAGGAAGGCCGGGAGCGCGAGGCCGTACATCACGATGAAGCCGCCGGTGGCCAAAGTGGCGCACTCGGAGGCCGCCTCGTTCAGCAGCCGCCTCCACCCGGTAAGACGGAACCGGGCGAAAAAGCTCGATGCTGCGTCATAGCCGTCCTTGATCCGCTCCCAGGTCTCGGCCAGTGTGGAATCGATCCAGGCATCGATGCCGAGCCAGTTGACCAGCCGATCGCGGCCGCGCTGCTTGAAGAACCAGTCGTACACGCCGAGTGCCCTGCTGTTTTCGCCGCGACTGAAAGGACATATACCCGCGTAGGATCGCCGCCATCTTACCATCGGGGCACGATCGAACGCGAGAGGGGCGAGTGAATAACGCAGAAAAGCCTTTCTGGAAGCAGAAAACCCTCGAAGAGATGAGCGAGGCCGAGTGGGAGTCGCTCTGCGACGGGTGCGCCCGCTGCTGCCTGCTGAAGCTCGAGGACGAGGATACGGGCGAAATTTACCGTACCCGGCTGGCCTGCAAGCTGCTGGATCTCGGCACCTGCCGCTGCTCGAGCTATGCCGACAGGCAGAAGCATGTGCCCGACTGCGTGTCTCTGACGCCCGAGAAGGCACGGACCTTGAGCTGGTTACCGGAGACCTGCGCCTATCGGGTAATTGCGGAAGGTGGCGATCTTGCCTGGTGGCACCCGCTCGTTTCGGGTGATCCGGACACCATCCATCAGGCTGGCATCTCGGTGCGCGGCTGGGTGACGAGCGAGGAGCGCGCCACTCTGGAAACGATGCACCGCTATATCATAGAGGACTGGGGCCGCGCCCGCCGGCGCGCTCGGGCGAAGAGCTAAGCGGCCAATCTCGTACCCGTGGCAAGACTCCGGACCAGCGCCGCACCATGTCATGCTGCGGCGCATCCGGAATGACGGGTGGCGGGTTTGATGCGTTTCACTACAGTTGATACGGTTTCTTTTGGCTGAGATATCGGCAGCAAGCCTCTCAACGAGGTTCGTGCACTCGGCGGCTCCCCCCAAGATTCCCGTCATCCCGTGCGCGGTGCAGCGCCTTGGCGGTGCTCCGCAGGCACGGGATCTTGCGGCTGGGTAGGACGCGTGGCATTCCCAGGTCAGCGCCGCACTCCGTCTCGGCTCCGAAATTGCCGGGACAGCTCAGTGGGTCCTTTCGGCACTTGACCGGCCGTCGCTGGCCATCGCATAGCCATAGCCATAGCAGCAGGCCGACGGCGGCACGTAAAGGTTCGCGCGGAATTCATGCATCATTTCAGCTATCGCGGCGGAGTGCTGCACGCCGAGGGCGTCAGCCTGGCGCGCATCGCCGAGGACGTCGGCACACCGTTCTACTGCTATTCGACCGCCACCCTGGAGCGGCACTACCGCGTGCTGTCCGAGGCCTTCCAGGGCACCGATCACCTCATCTGCTTCGCCGTGAAGGCGAACTCCAACCAGGCCGTCCTGCGCACCATGGCGCGGCTGGGCGCCGGCATGGACGTCGTCTCCGAGGGTGAGCTGCGCCGGGCCCGCGCCGCGGGTGTGCCGGCCGACAAGATCATTTTCGCCGGTGTCGGGAAAACGCGCGACGAGCTGGCCTATGCCGTCAGCGAGGGCGTGCTCGGCTTCAACGTCGAGAGCGAGCCGGAGCTGGAGGCGCTGAGCGAGGTCGCCTCCCGGCAGCGCAAGACGGCGCGCATCTCGATCCGCGTCAATCCGGACGTCGATGCCCGAACCCACGCCAAGATCTCGACGGGGAAGTCGGAGAACAAATTTGGCATCCCTTTCCTCGATGCGCCGCGGCTCTACGCCCAGGCCGCACGCCTGCCGGGGATCAGGATTTCCGGCATCCACATGCACATCGGCAGCCAGATCACCGATCTGATGCCGTTCCGGGATGCGTTTCGGCTGATGCGGGAGCTGGTCATCGGCCTCCGCCGCGAGGGACATGAGCTCGAGCACCTCGATCTCGGCGGCGGACTCGGCGTGCCCTACCGCGGTACCAACGACGTGCCGCCCCACCCGGATGAGTATGCGGCTACCGCGAAGGCCGCCCTGGGCGACCTGGGCTTGAAGCTGATCCTCGAGCCCGGCCGCATGATCGCGGGCAACGCAGGCGTGCTGGTCTCGCGCGTCATCTGCTCCAAGCGCGGGGCCGATAAGATCTTCACCATCGTCGATGCGGCCATGAACGACCTGATCCGGCCGACGCTCTATGAAGCCCACCACGACATCTGGCCGGTCCGGGAAGCGAAGCTGGCGCTCGAGCACCAGGTGCAGGATGTCGTCGGCCCGGTCTGCGAAACCGGTGACTACCTGGCCCTCGGCCGCAGCCTGCCACCGCTCGAGCCGGGCGATCTCATCGCCATCATGACCGCGGGGGCATACGGCGCGGTGATGTCGTCGACCTATAATTCCCGCCTGCTGGTGCCCGAGGTCCTGGTTCGGGAAAACGAGTATGCCGTCGTGCGCCCGCGACCCACGTACGGCGATCTCATCGACCTCGACCGGGTGCCGGGCTGGCTCACCGAGGCTTGATCCACCCTGCCCTTGTACAGCCGCTTTTTGCCTTGCACCATGCAACCCGGCGCCGGTCCAGCGGTTAGGACCGGACGGCCGCGTATTCACCTGATGCACGCAGAGGATGTGTGCTAGGCTAGCAGCATGTTCAAAAACCAGCAGACTCCCTCCGCCGAAAGCCGTGCTTTCGAACGCAAGGTCCGCCTGAGCCGGCTGGCATTGCTGTTCGAGGAGCTCTGGCCGCGCCTCTGGCTCGTCATCGGCGTGCTGGCCCTGTTCGTGCTGGTTTCGTTCGCCGGGCTCTGGCTGTGGCTGCCGCCGATCGCGCATGAGATCGTGCTGGGCGCCTTTGGCCTCGCGCTGCTCGCCGCTTTGATCGCCGTCTTCCGCGTGCGCTGGCCAACACGCGAGGAGGCCATTCGCCGTATCGAGCGCCGGTCCGGGATACCGCACCGCCCCGCATCCTCCTACGAGGATACGCTGACGGTATCCAGCGGCGACAGAACGACAGAGCAGATCTGGCAGGCGCACAAGTCGCGGCTGGCGGCCCTGCTGGCGCGACTGCGCGTCGGCCCGCCGCAGCCACGAACCGATCGCAACGACCCGTTCGCGATGCGGGCCCTGCTGGTGCTCGGCGTCGTGTTGCTTCTGGGCCTCGTCGGTGACAGCGCCAAGGACCGGCTGTTCGCCGCTTTCCGTTTCAGCCCGGATGTGCAGCTCGCCAACGCGCGGCTCGACGCGTGGGTGACGCCACCGGCCTACACGGGCAAACCGCCCATCCTGCTCGCCGATGGCGGCAGTGGTACGCTGCGCCCCGCTCAGGGACCGGCCGAGGCGATCGCGGTGCCGGACAAGAGCCTGCTGATCATCCGCGCCAGTGGTGCCGGTCAGTTGGCACTCGAGCTTCGCTCCGCCGGGGCCGTAGAGGCGCAAACAGTGGAGGGCCAGGCGCCGAAGCAGGCAGGTGATGTGTCCGAGGTGCGCACCGAGCTGCGCCAGTCGGGCACCGTCCGCGTGCTCGGAAGCGGCAGCGAGGTCGCCACTTGGAATTTCCAGGTCACGCCGGATAACGCACCGCGCATCGTGCTGACGAAGGAGCCGGAGCGTACGATCCGCGGCGGCATGAAGCTGTTCTACAAGGTCGAGGACGACTACGGCATCGCCTCGGCCGAGGCCCGCTTCGCACGCCCGCGTACCGATTCCGGCGATCCGCGGACCAGCTGGGCGCGCGAAGACATTCTCAAAGGTCCGCGCCCGCCGCTGGAGCGGCCACCCGTGCTCAACCTGCGTCTGCCGCGGCAGAACGCCAACGACTCCGAAACCTCCAGCTTCCATCAGCTCGGCGCACATCCCTATGCCGGCATGAAGGTGGTCATGACGCTGGTCGCCAAGGACCACGCCGGCAATGCCGGCAAGAGCCAGCCGATCGAGATCATCCTGCCGCAGCGCCGGTTCACGAAGCCGCTCGCCCGCGCCGTGATCGAGCAGCGGCGCAGGCTCGTCGAGGATCCACGTTACCGGCCACTGGTCGCGAATGCGATCGACGCCCTCACGTTCGAACCCGAAGGATTTATCGACGACAACAGCGTCTATCTGGGGCTGCGCTCGGCGTACCACCGGCTGGTCAATGACAGCTCGCGGGACGGATTGCGCAGCGTCGTCGATCAGCTCTGGCATGTTGCGCTCAGGATCGAGGATGGCGGCGAACTGACGGATGCGGAGCGGCGGCTCAGGGATATTCAGGATCAGCTTTCCAAGGCACTCGAGGAAGGCGCCTCCGATGAGGAGATCGCCCGGCTGATGCAGGAGCTGCGGCAGGCCATGGCCGAGTTCCTGCAGCAGCTCGCCCGCCAGGCCCAGGGCCAGCAGATGCAGATGCCCGAGGGCTTCAACCCGAACCAGATGATGCGCCCGCAAGACCTGCAGCGCATGCTGGATCAGCTCGAGAACATGGCGCGCCAGGGCTCCCGCGAGATGGCGCAGCAGATGCTCGACCAGCTCCGCGAGCTGATGGAGTCGTTGCAGGCCGGCCGCATGATGGGGCAGCAGGGCCAGCAAGGCCAGCAGATGATGCAGATGATGGACCAGATGGGCGACATCATCGGCAAGCAGCAGCAGCTCTACGACGACACGTTCGGAGAGCAGCAGCGCCAGGGTCAGCAGGGCCAGCAAGGCCAGCGTGGGCAACGGGGCCAACGCGGACAGCAAGGCCAGCGCGGTCAGCAAGGCCAGCGCGGTCAGGGGCAGCGGGGCCAGCAGGGCCAGGGTCAGCAAGGTCAGCGGTTCGGACAGGGTGAGTTGACCGACCGGCAGGGACAGCTTCGTGACCGGCTCGGTCAGCTCCGCGAGGGCATGCAGCAGTTCGGCGCGCGACCGCCGAGCCAGTTCGACGGCGCCGAGCAGTCGATGGAGAACGCGCGCCGGGCCCTGGAACAGGGCGATCTCGACACGGCTACGCGCGAGCAGTCGCAGGCGCTCGAGCAGCTCCGTCAGGGCGCGCAATCCATGGCCGAGCAGATGCTGCGCCAGATGCCGTCGCGCTTCGGCCAGGGCCCTGCAGGGGACGCGCCGCGCGATCCGCTCGGGCGTCCGCAGCGGTCTGAAGGCCCCGATCTCGGCACCTCGGTGAAGGTGCCCGACGAGATCGATATTCAGCGTGCCCGCGAAATTCTGGAAGAGCTGCGCCGGCGCCTTGGCGAGTCGACCCGGCCGATGCTGGAGCTCGACTATATCGAGCGACTGCTGCGCCGGTTCTGAGAACGTTCTGGATCAGCTTTTCACCCATGACCCCGGACGCTGCGGTGCCACTGCGGCTTTTCGGGCCCACTGATCAATCAGCTCGACACAAGGCTTGCAGCCTGAAACTGTTGGCGCTTACATCAAGGGGCTGACTGCCGTTCAGTCACGGGGGGTGTCATGTCGACTTTGGGCCGACGACTCAAGGTCGTATGACTGAGGGTTGAGCATGGACATTCAGGATCTGCGGATTTTCGCACGCGTCGCCGCGGTGCAGAATCTGTCGTCCGTAGGAACCGAGCTCGGCTTGACGCCGGGCACCATTTCCAAGCGGATCCAGGCCCTCGAAAGCGAGCTTCGCGTCAGGCTGTTCGACCGTACCACTCGCTCGATCCGCATCACCGAGGAAGGCGCGACGTTTCTCGGTTATGTCGAACGTGTCCTCACGGAGCTGGAATGCGCGCGCGCCGCAGTCGGAGATCACGCGACGCGGCCCAGAGGCAGGCTGAAGATCGCCGCCCCGGCCACCTTCGGCCGCCTGTTCGTGGCGCCGGCCATCAGCGCGTTCATGCGGTCCTATCCTGATATCGAGATCCACATCGACCTGACGGATCGCAACGTCAATCTTCAGGAGGAAGGCTACGACGTTGCCATCCTGACGGGGGCACTGACGGACTCCGTACTCATTGCAAAGCGTCTATGCGCCGACCGTCAGGTCGTGGTTGCAGCTCCGGATTATCTTGAAGCGCATGGCACGCCGCGCCGTCCGGCGGACCTCAACACCCACAACTGCTTCGTGCTGGGCGACAACTGGCAATGGTCCTTCTGCCGGGGCAAGGAGGACTTTTCCGTGCGCGTGAACGGGCGGCTGAGGTCGAACAACGGCGAAATGCTGCGCCATGCCGCGCTCGACGGACATGGCCTGTTTCAAACGTCGGAGCTTCGCGTTCGGGAGGATCTGGCCTCAGGACGCCTTGTGCGCGTTCTGAAGGACTACGAGCTGGCCAGCAACTCTGCCGTATGGGCGGTTTACCCCAGCTCCAAGCACGTGCTGCCAAAGCTTAGGGTACTGCTCGATTTCCTGGCCACCTGGTTCCGGGAGGCCTGTGCGGAGCGGCCGCGGCCGGTGAAGCGATCAGGCAACGGGCGCCTCGAACCCGCCAACCCGCTGCCCAAGGCCAACAGCCATTCTCCGCACCACTCCCGCGTCCTCCCCTGACCTGCGGCGCCTTCCTGGGGCAAGCACCGCGCTTATCTGAGCCGCGCCCAGCCCTTCAATCGCTCGGCAGCCTCCTGCATTTCCGCGGTGGTCCCCGCATACGAGAACCGCACGAATCTGCGCCCGCGTGCCTCATCGAAGTCGACGCCGGGAGTTGCCGCGATGCCGGTTTCATCGAGCATCAATTTCGCGAATTCGAGGCTGTCCTCCGTGAACCGGCTGACGTCGGCATAGAGATAGAAGGCGCCATCGGCAGGCACGATGCGCTCGAGGCCTGCCTTGGGCAGCTCGGCCAGAAGAAGCTCACGATTGGCTGCATAGACACGCTTGTTGGCTTCAAGCTCCTCGACGCCATCGAACGCACCGAGCGCCGCCACCTGGGAGACTGTCGGTGGCGCGATGTAGAGGTTCTGCGCCAGCCGCTCGACGGTACGCACCAGCTCATCCGGGACGACCATCCAGCCGACGCGCCAGCCGGTCATCGAGAAGTACTTGGAAAAGCTGTTGATGACGACCACGCCATCGGAATGCTGAAGCGCCGTTTCAGCCGGCATTCCGTAGGTGAGTCCGTGATAGATCTCATCGGAAACGAACCAGAGCCCGCGGCGGCGGCACACCTCGAGGATGTCCTTGAGGCGCTGCGGCTCGAGCATCGTGCCGGTCGGGTTGGCGGGACTGGCAATCAGGACGCCGGCAAGATCCTCGCGCCCGCTCGCCTCCTCAATCTGCGCTGCGGTCGGCATCCAGCGCGACTCCTCACCGGCCTCGATGATGACCGGCTGCTGGCCGAGCGCGGTCAGGATGTGCCGGTAGCAGGGATAGCCGGGCGACGGCAGCGCCACCCGCTCACCCGCATCGAACAGTGCGAGGAAGGTCAACACGAAAGCGGCCGACGAGCCGTTCGTCACCACCACCCGCTCCGGCGACAGGTCGACTCCGTACCAATCCATATAGTGTCGGGCGATGCGCTCGCGCAGGCTCGGCATTCCGAGGGCAAGGGTATAGCCCAGAGTATCGGTGCCCATGGCGCGCTCGACCGCATCGCGAGCGGCCGCCGGTGCCGCCGTGCCTGGCTGGCCCACCTCCATGTGAATGACGCGATGGCCGGCGGCCTCACGGGCGGCAGCGGCCCGCATCACGTCCATGACGATGAACGATGCGATCGCGCTACGCTCGGAGGGCGGCCGTGGCATGGCGCCTGCGCGAATCCGATCGCAACTCCTCGTCATCAGCTTACTCCTTCCAATCCGCAGCTTCGTGGGTGCCTGCCGCCATGGTGCCGCCGCATTGCCACGATGAAAACTCAAGTGGACTGGCTCGCTCCAGTCACCATTTGGGCGCACTTCGACCGACGCGCTTATAGAGGCGAGCCGGATGCTGCACCAGCCTGGCGTTGATTTGCCAGGCTCAATTGCTAGGCTCCGACCTTGATGCTACGGGGCCGGAAGGACACCGAAGCGCCACCCTGGGAACGAGCGAGAGTTTCTGGAGACATGCTGCAGAACCGAAAGATCGGCCGGCCGGCACCCGTGAGAGCCAGTCTGGTCGCGGCGGCCTTGATTACAGTTCTCGCCCTGTCGAGTGCGATCAGCAGGCCGGCCTCGGCGCAGGGACTGCCGCTCATTCGGGACACCGAGATCGAGAACCTGCTCAACGACTATGCCCGGCCGATCTTCAAGGCAGCGGGTCTCGGCGAAAGCCGCGTGTCAGTGCGCATCGTGCGCAGCGACATGTTCAACGCCTTCGTCCTCGACGGTCGCAACGTGTTCGTCCACACCGGCGCACTGATGCAGTCGGAAACGCCGAACCAGATCATCGGCGTCATCGCGCACGAGGCTGGCCACATCGCGGGCGGGCATCTGGCGGCGCTGCGCGCCAGGATCGCGCGCGACCAGACCCGGGCGCTCCTGGTGCGCATGCTCGGGCTCGGCGTCGCAATCGCGACGGGTGCCGGCGAGGCGGTATTCGCGGGCGACGAGCTCATCATGCGGTCCATCCTCGCCGAGCGCCGCTCACAGGAAGCGGCCGCGGACCAGGCTGGCCTGCGCTATCTCAACGCCACGCGGCAGTCGGGCCGCGGCATGCTGGAGACGTTCGAGCGCTTTGCCCAGCAGGAGTATATTTCCGATACCCACAAGGACCCATTCGTGCGCAGCCACCCGGTGGCGACAGACCGCCTGGCGCGGCTTCGCGAGCTGGTGCAAAGCAGCCCGCACTACGACAAGCGGGATTCTCCGCAGCTCCAGCTGCGACACGACATGATGCGGGCCAAGCTCGCCGGCTATCTGGAACGACCACAGGTGGTCTTCAACCGCTATCCGCGGTCGGACAACTCGCTTCCGGCGCGCTATGCGCGGGCGATCGCCCGGTTCATGCAGGGTGGCCAGAGTGCGCTGCCGGCAGCTGTCGCCGAGGTGGATGCCCTTATCCGGGACGTGCCGGACAACCCCTACTTCTACGAGCTGAAGGGTGATTTTCTGACCCGGTCTGGCAAGAGCCGCGAGGCGATTGCGCCGCTTCGACAGGCCCTGCGGCTCTCCAAGGGCTCGGCCCTCATCCGCGTGCAGCTCGCCTCCGCGCTGCTCGCCTCCAATAACCCGAAGGTCGTCGGCGAGGCGGCGGACCTGCTGCGCAAAGCCGTCGTCGAGGACGACAACCCGCGTGCCTACCGCTCGCTCGCCGATGCCTACTACCGCCTTGGCCGGCAGGCCGAGGCCGATGCGTCAATTGCGCAGGCATATTTCCTTGAAGGCAATGTCAAGCAGGCCCAGAACTTCGCCCAGCGGGCGCAGCGCGCACTGCGCAAGGGCTCCCCGGCCTGGCTCAGGATGGACGACATCATAAGCTATAAACAGAGCAGCGACCTCTAGGCGGCAGCCCCGTTGTGCTAATGTCGCGTCTGAAGAGTGCTAACGAACCTAAGGAACAGTTTCACATGCCTGCCAAAAGCCCGATCAAGGTGATCGACGCTCTGACGACTCGGAAGGGTGCGGTGGCCGGTGCCGTTGCGCTGCTGGCGCTCGGTTTCGTCACGGCGTTCGGCAGCGGTCCAGCCGTATCGACCGGCGCCAAGATTGAGCTCGCCCAGGCCGCTGGCACGGCTCAGCCCACGGCAGACGCCGACGATGCCAGCCCGTTCTCGGCCGATGAGAAGCAGGCGATCGAGCGCATCGTGAAGAACTACCTGATCCAGAACCCCGAAATCCTGCTCGAGGTCGGCCGGGAGCTCGAGAAGCGTCAGGCGCAGATGCAGGTCGCCGAGCAAAAGCGGATCATCGTCGAGAACCGGGAGAAGATCTTCGGCGCGCCGACGGATTTCGTTCTTGGCAATCCCAACGGCGACATCACGGTGGTCGAGTTCTTCGACTACAACTGCCCCTGGTGCAAGCGGGCCGTCAACGAGCTGATGAAGCTCGTGAAGGCGGACTCCAACGTGAAGGTCATTCTCAAGGAGTTCCCGATCTTCGGCGAGAACTCGACCTTCACCGCCAAGGTGGCGATGGCGTCGATGAAGCAGGACAAGTACTTCGACTTCCACATGGCGCTCATGGAAGAGCGGCAGGTCACGAAGGACAATGTGTTCAAGATTGCCGAGAAGGTCGGGCTCGACGTCGAGAAGCTGAAGGCGGACATGAACAATTCCGAGTTCGATGCGGCCATCAAGCAGACGTCGGAAATTGCGCAGGCTCTCGGTATCGAGGGCACGCCGGGATACATCGTCGATGCCAAGGTCAACGTCGGCTTCCTGCCGCTCGACGGCCTGCAGCAAGCCGTCGGCGAGGCGCGCAAGCAGGGTTGTCAGGTCTGCTGAACCGGAGGGCGTTCCCAACAGCGGTGTTCGTGGGTCGGCTTCCGCCTCTGCCGGAAAGCTGATAAACGGGCCGCAGCCTTGATAAGCCGCGGCCCGCTCTCACGCGCAGAGCTTCCCGTCAGACGTCGATAGAAAGATCCATGTCAAAACCCGTCTACGTCCTGAACGGACCCAACCTGAACATGCTCGGCCTGCGCGAACCCGCCGTCTACGGCGCCGAGACGTTGGCTGACGTCCAGCGGCGGACCGAGGCGCGGGCGGCGCAGCTTGGAGTCGAGATCGATTTCCGGCAGTCGAACATCGAAGGCGAGCTCGTCACCTGGATCCAGCAGGCGCGCGGGGCAGCGAGCGGCATCATTCTCAACGCGGGCGCCTACACCCACACCTCTGTGGCGCTGCTCGATGCACTGAACGCGGCGGAGCTGCCCGCCATCGAGGTGCATCTGTCGAACGTGTTCCGGCGGGAGAGCTTCCGCCACCACTCCTACATCTCGCCAGCCGCGCGGGGCGTCATCTGCGGCTTCGGGCCGAAGACCTACGAGCTCGCCCTCGAGGCCATGGCGGACATTCTGGAAAAACAGGGCGGGGCCTGAGCCCAGGCCAGGTGCCGGGCTGATCGACTCGAACGATGGCGGAACCAACGAGCATGGCGAAAGACCAACGAGACCGGGGCGGCAATTCCGAGCAGCAGATGATCCGCGAGCTTGCGGCGCTGCTCGTCGAGACGGGGCTGAGCGAGATCGAGATCGAGAAGTCCGGCCTCAAGATCCGGGTTGCGCGCAACCTGACGGTCACGGCAGTTGCTCCCCAGCAAGCCGCACCGGCCGCCCTGGCTGCACCAGCTTCCGCCGGTCAGCCTGCCTCGGCCGAAGCCGTCACCGATCTCGCCAATCATCCCGGTTGCGTGAAATCGCCCATGGTCGGCACGGCCTATCGCGCGCCAGAGCCCGGCGCGGCGCCGTTCATCGAGATCGGCTCGCGCGTGTCGCAGGGCCAGACCCTGATGATCATCGAGGCGATGAAGACCATGAACCACATCCCGGCCCCGCGGGCCGGCACCGTGACGCACATTCTCGTCGAGAACGGCCAGCCGGTAGAGTTCGGCGAGCCGCTGGTCATAATCGAATAGGAGCGAACAGCGAATAGGGAATAGCAAGTAGCGTCCTCAACTCACTTCGCTGCTCCCCACTCGCTCGAAAACAATGTTCGATAAGGTCCTGATTGCGAACCGTGGTGAGATTGCGCTGCGCATCCAGCGGGCCTGCAAGGAGCTCGGGATAGCGACAGTCGCGGTGCACTCGACGGCGGATGCGGACGCCATGCACGTGCGCCTCGCAGATGAAAGCGTCTGTATCGGGCCGCCTCCGGCTTCGGAGAGCTATCTGAACGTTCCGCGCCTGCTGGCGGCCTGCGAGATCACCGGCGCAGATGCCATTCATCCGGGCTACGGCTTCCTGTCCGAAAACGCGCGTTTCGCCGAGATCCTCGAAGAGCACGACATCACCTTCATCGGGCCGACGTCCGAGCACATCCGGATCATGGGCGACAAGATCGAGGCGAAAGAGACCGCCAAGCGCCTCGGCATTCCCGTTGTTCCGGGGTCTGATGGCGCGGTGACGAGCGAGGCCGAGGCGCAGCGGATCGCTAAAGCCATGGGCTTTCCCGTCCTCATCAAGGCGGCGGCCGGCGGCGGCGGACGCGGCATGAAGGTGGCGCGCTCATCCGAGGAGCTGGAAGTCGCGCTCGCCACGGCGCGCTCGGAGGCCAAGGCCGCCTTCGGTGACGACAGCGTCTACATCGAGAAATATCTGACCAAGCCGCGCCACATCGAGATCCAGGTGTTCGGCGATGGCAAGGGAAATGCGATTCACCTCGGCGAACGGGACTGCTCGCTGCAGCGCCGGCACCAGAAGATCTGGGAAGAGGCGCCCTCACCTTCGCTCAATGCCGAGGCCCGCCAGAAGATCGGCGAGACTGTCGCCGCCGCCATGCGCAAGCTGAAGTACCGCGGCGCAGGCACGGTGGAGTTCCTCTATGAGGACGGCGAGTTCTACTTCATCGAGATGAACACACGCCTGCAGGTCGAGCATCCGGTGACAGAGATGATCACGGGCGTCGACCTCGTCATCGAGCAGATCCGTGTCGCCGCCGGCCTGCCTCTCAGCCTTCGCCAGGAGGACGTGACGTTCTCCGGCCACGCCATCGAGTGCCGCATCAACGCGGAGGACCCGCGCACCTTCCGGCCGTCACCGGGCAAGATTACCTACTGGCACCCGCCCGGCGGGCTTGGGGTTCGTGTCGACAGCGGCGTCTATCAGGGCTACCGCATCCCGCCCTACTACGACAGCCTGATCGGCAAGCTGATCGTGCACGGCAAAAGCCGCAACGAGTGCCTGATGCGGCTGAGGCGCTGCCTGTCGGAGTTCGTCATCGACGGCATCGATACGACCATTCCCTTGTTTGCCGAGCTGGTAAAGCAGGCGGATATCGCCAACGGGCTTTACGACATTCACTGGCTGGAAAAGCACCTCGGCAAGACCGATTGAATCGGTGCCCGCGGTTCAGATTCAGCATTTTCGCCCCTCGCCCGCGAGAATCGGAGGGGGCTCACCGACTGCAGCTCATACCCCTCAGCCGTCCCAGCACGGGAGAGGCGAAGACGTGCATGACGACCGCCGCATCCTCCAGGTAAGGATTCGCTGCGGCAAGGCATTGCCCGCATTCCCGATATCCCGCAATATTTCTGCCGAGACCCCTCGCGGTTCGGAACTGCGCACGACCTGATCGAATTCCTTTCGACGCCTTCACCGGTGCCCCGCCTCAGACAAGGCATGCAGGCAGATGACTGCTCGCGATAGTCCCCTGCTCGAGATTACCCCGCAGGTCCTGCTGAAGGCCTATACGTGCGGCATCTTTCCGATGGCCGAAAGTGCGGACGATCCGCAGCTCTATTGGATCGAGCCGCAAGCCCGCGGCGTACTTCCGCTCGACAGCATGACCGTGCCGAAGCGCCTGCAGCGCACGATCCGGCAGGAGCCGTACGAGATCCGGGTCGATTCCGATTTCGACGGCGTCATCGCCGGGTGTGCTGCCTCCCGGCCCGGGCGGCGCACGACGTGGATCAACGAGCGCATTCGCAAACTCTATCGCGAGTTGCATCGGCTGGGTTACTGCCACACCGTCGAGGCCTGGCACGAAGGCCAGCTCGTCGGCGGTCTCTATGGCGTGGCGCTCGGCGGCGCGTTTTTCGGCGAAAGCATGTTCTCGGAGATGCGGGACGCGTCAAAGATCGCGCTGGTCTACCTCTGCGCCCGCCTGATCCATGGCGGCTTCGTCATGCTCGACACGCAGTTCGTGACCGACCACCTGAAACAGTTCGGCACGATCGAGGTGGAGCGTGCCGAGTTCCACCGCCAGCTCGAGCGCGCCCTCAGGACGGAGGGCGACTTCTTCCGTCTCGAGCAGGAGCCGACGCCCGACCGCGTGCTCGACATCGTGCTCCGGCGCGACGTCTAGTTCGGGCACGCACACCGCCCGTCACGTGTGCAGTCCGCCGCCTTCCCTGGCACATGCACCTTGACCTTCGGGCCACAATCCGCGCATCAAATGCGGGTGGCTGATCAGGCATGCCTGCTGGGCGCTGCGCCGATCCTTGGCGCCTTCGAGGCTTGAAAGCGGTCACCGCAATTCAGGGGCAGTCGCCTTCTGAACACGAATGTCTCGAGTGGGGGACCGGAGATGAAACGCAGAACCTTCCTCAAAGCCGGCGCAGTTTCGGCAGCAGCATCGGCGCTGGCGAGCCCGGCAATTGCACAGAGCGCGCCCGAGATCCGCTGGCGCCTCACGTCGAGCTTCCCGCGCTCGCTCGACACGATCTACGGCACGGCGCAGATGTTCTCCAAGTATGTGGCCGAGGCGACGGACAACAAGTTCCAGATCCAGACCTTCCCGGCCGGCGAGATCATTCCGGGGCTGCAGGCGCTCGATGCCGTCTCGGTCGGAACCGTCGAATGTGCGCAGACGCCGATCTACTTCTACATCGGCAAGGAGCCGACGCTGGCGTTCGGCACCGGCCTGCCCTTCGGCCTCAACGCCCGTCACCAGCACTCCTGGTGGCACTTCGGCGGCGGCGCGGAGATCATCAACGAGGCGCTCGGCAAGTTCAATGTCCACGGCATCGTGATGGGCAACTCCGGCACCCAGATGGGGGGCTGGTTCCGCAAGGAGATCAAGACGGTCGAGGACCTGAAGGGCCTGAAGTTCCGCATCGGCGGCATGGGCGGCCACGTGCTGGCAAGGCTCGGCGTCGTCCCGCAGCAGATCGCTCCTGGCGACGTCTACCCGGCGCTCGAGCGCGGCACGATCGACGCCACCGAGTTCGTCGGACCCTACGACGATGAGAAGCTCGCCTTCCACCGGGTGGCCAAATACTACTACTACCCCGGCTGGTGGGAGGGCGGTGCCATGATGCACCTGATCGTCAATACGGAAAAATGGCAGTCGCTGCCGAAGACCTACCAGGCGATCGTCAACCACGCCGCCGAAGCGGCCAACAACTGGATGATCTCGAAGTACGACGTCGTGAACGCCCCTGCCCTGAAGCGGCTGATCGCGGGCGGTGCCGAGCTGCGTGCCTTCCCGCAGCCGGTGATGGAGGCCTGCTGGAAGGCCGCCAACGAGCTGTTCGCCGAGATCGCGGCAGAGAACGAGCTGTTCAAGCGGGCGCTCGAGTCACATCACGCCTTCCGCAACGAGACCCTCTACTTCTGGCAGATCGCGGAGCACTACTACGACTCCAGCCTGATGGCAGCGCTGAGGGGCAGCCGGGGCTGACCTGGCCCTCCGGTTCAGGCTGAAGCGTACCAAGCCCGCACCCAAGCTCCCTCTCCCCGGCGGGGAGAGGGTTGGGGTGAGGCGGTTCTGACGATTGGTTAGTCGTCGGGGGAAGTGATCTAAGATAACGAGGGCCGCTCTCCCGCGGCCCTCCTCATAGAAGCGCCGCGGCATCGCATGCTCCGGCGCAAGTCCAGTCCCAGCGCGTTCTTCAGCCCTGGTCGTTTGCTCCGAAGCGGCGTTGCCACCAGCCGCGGCGCACGGGCTGCTCTGCAGGCGCCGGTTGCTCCAAGGTTCCGGTCTCCGGTCCGACCACGATCCGCTCGATCACCGGCTCGCTGGCGACCGGTTCGGTGCGGGCGTGACGCTCCGGCTTGGCTTCGGCGGCAATCTGCTCGACCTGCGGCTCGGCCACGGGCTCGACCGGCTCCACGCCTGTTGCAGCGACAAGCTCCGGCGCTTCCAGTGGCTCTGCGGGCGCCGACTCCTCGAAGACTTCCTCTGCAGGAGCGGCTGACGGCTGGGGCTCTGGTGCGGCAGTCGTCTCCGGTGCCTCCGCCGCCGGAGGCTGCTCGCCGCCAGCCTCGGCCTGGGCCTGCTCCGGAACCGGCGTCTCTGCAGGCACGCCAGGTTCTTCGGGCGCGGCCGCTGTCTCCGGCTCAACCTCCGCAGTCTCGGCCTCACCGGCGGCATCTGACTCCGCTGCACGGGCGGCTTCGTCGCGATCGCGGCGGCCGCCCCGGCGACCACGGCGACGGCCACGACGGCTGCGGCGGTCCTCGCGACCCTCTCCCTCCTCTTCAGCAGCCTCGGCGCCTGACTCGGCTTCCGCAATCTCGGCTTCGGCGGCTCGGGCCTCGGCGACGCCCTCTTCCTCAGACGCACCTTCAGCCGAATAAGCCGCTTCCTCACCAGCCCCGTTGCCCGGGACAGGTGCCTCCTGGGCCTCGCCACGCTCACCACGACGGCCGCGGCGGCGACGGCGGCGGCGTGACTTGCGGCCGTTCTCGGTCTCCTCGGCCAGAGCGGCTTCCTCGTCGCGATCGGCCGCCTCGGGCTCCTCCTCGCCCTCGAAGCCCCAGTCCATGCTGACAGCACTGCGCTCAGGCTGACGCTGCATGTCCGCAGACCGCGCCGCCTTCTCGATCGCGAAGTTCGCGCCCTGCACCTTGTCGCTGGCCTGAACGGTGATCGAGATGCCGTAGCGGGACTCCATCTCATTGATGAAGGCGCGCTTGTTGTTGAGAATATAAAGCGCAACCGTCGCCGTCGTCTTGGCGACTATGGATGCCGGCGGGCCGGACATCAACGCGTCCTCCATGGCGCGCAGCACGGCGAGAGCGACCGACTCGGTCGAGCGGATGATGCCTGTGCCCTGGCAATGCGGGCATTGAGAGGTCGAGCCTTCGAGCACGCCGGTCCTCAAGCGCTGCCGCGACATCTCGAGCAGGCCGAAGTGGCTGATTCGCCCGACCTGGATTCGCGCCCGGTCGAAGCGCAGCGCCTCCTTGAGACGGCGCTCCACCGCCCGGTTGTTGCGCTTCTCCTCCATGTCGATGAAGTCGATCACGATCAGGCCCGCCAAATCGCGCAGCTTGAGCTGGCGGGCGATCTCGTCGGCCGCTTCGAGATTGGTATTGAGCGCCGTCTCCTCGATGGAGAACTCGCGCGTGGCCTTGCCCGAGTTGACGTCGATGGCGACAAGCGCCTCGGTCTGGTTGATGACCAGATAGCCCCCGGATTTCAGGTGAACGTAGGGACTGAACATCGCATTGAGCTGCCGCTCGATCTGATGGCGGCTGAACAGCGGCTCGGGGTCCTGATACAGCCCGACGTTCTTGACGTGGCTCGGCATCAGCATGCGCATGAAGTCGCGCGCTTCCTTGTAGGCCGCCTCGCCCGCGACGATGATCTCGTCGATGTCCTTGCTGTAGAGGTCGCGGATCGAGCGCTTGATGAGGTCGCCTTCCTCGTAGACGAGGGCCGGTGCCGTCGACCGCAGGGTCAGCTCGCGCACATTCTCCCAGAGGCGAAGCAGGTACTCGAAATCGCGCTTGATCTCCTGCTTGGTCCGCGACGCACCCGCCGTACGGATGATGAGCCCCATCCCTTCCGGCACGTCGAGCTCGGCCGCGATCGCCTTCAGGCGCTTGCGGTCCTGGACGTTGGTGATCTTGCGGCTGATGCCGCCGCCGCGAGCCGTGTTGGGCATCAGCACCGTGTACCGGCCGGCGAGCGACAGGTAAGTGGTGAGCGCCGCGCCCTTGCTGCCGCGCTCTTCCTTGACGACCTGCACCAGCACGACCTGCCGGCGCTTGATCACCTCCTGGATCTTGTAGCTGCGCTGGCGGCGGCGCGGACGCGAGGGCAGTTCTTCCAGTGCATCCTCGGAGACGACGTTGTCGACCTGCTCGACATCGCCATTGCCATTGCCGTTGCCATTCTCGGCGCCGTTCCCCTCGACATCCTCGACCCCGACGTCCTCGACGAGGCCCAGGGGCTTCGGCGCATCGCTCAGATCCGCTTCAGAGCCGTCCTCATCGGAAGCGGCTTCTTCATTCGCGCCGGCACCCTCGACGACGTGCCCGTTTTCGGCTGTCCCGCTCGGAACGGCCTCTGTCAGGCGTTCCTCGGGCTGCACAGCCTCTGCAACCGTGTGCGGCTCCTGCTCCGGAGCGCCGACTTCCTCTTCGGCAGCCGTGGCTGCCGGCTCTGCCTCCGAGGGCGCTTCGGGCTCGGGCGGCAGGAACGCGGTGACATCGACCGCCAGTTCCTCCGGCTCCTCGCCCTCGGGCTGATCGTCGTCATTCTCGTCACCACCGTCGCTATGCGCCGCCCGCCGCTCGGCCTGCCGGTCGGCCGCGGCGTCGGCTGCCGCTTCCTCCTCGGCTTCCGCTGCCGCTTCCTCCTCGATCAGCGCCTGACGGTCTGCGATGGGGATCTGGTAGTAGTCGGGATGGATCTCGTTGAAGGCCAGAAAGCCGTGCCGGTTGCCGCCGTAATCGACGAACGCCGCCTGCAGCGACGGTTCAACGCGCGTGACCTTTGCGAGAAAGATGTTGCCGCGGAGCAGCTTGCGAGCCGCGGATTCGAAGTCGAACTCCTCTACCCGGCCTCCTTTGAGGACCACGACCCTGGTCTCTTCAGGGTGCGTGGCATCGATAAGCATCTTGTTGCTGGACATGTGTTTTGGTCCTTGGCGCGCCGGCTGGGCGTGACACCGCTCATGGCTGGTGAGCCGTAGCCAGTGGTTCGCCGGCCTCGGGCGCGCGTGTTCAGTTGCTGAGAATTATGAAAACTGGAAAGGGGTCCAGGGCACGCCCGCTGCGACTGCGGTGCGTGTGTCACGCTCGAGCAGAACCGGCGCAGGACAAGCCGCGACTGACCGCGGAACGCGAGAGGCTGCTGGCTGCGCTGCGATTTTGTGAACGTGTCTTCCATCGGTTACTTGGTGAACCGGCTCTCCGCGCAAGCTCTTTTTGAAGCTCGATGAAGAGCTGAGCCCGTCGCCGGGCAAGATGAATGGCGCCTCGTTGAAAGTCGCCGCCGGTGCCCCGCCGGCCGCACCCCTTTCCCGGGCAGCACAGTCGGGACGACATGTCTCGGGTGGTGGCCTGCAAAACCGCGTGCTCGCTCCATTCCCGGACGTGATGGTGCCGAGGGAAAGGACGCCGCCGCTTGAAGCCGGCTGTACACCCATGCCGCGCCAGTTGGGCCGTGTACGCGGAGCCTGGCGGACCATCCGAGGCGCAGCAAGTGCTGCCTGCTCATCGTCGTCCGCCGGTCGCGCCTGAAGACCGAGCCCCGGCACGATTGCAGTATGTGTTTTAAGTGCTCCCCCCAGCCGAAGCAAGAGTGTTGTGGATGTCACGCTTGTCCACCAGCTGTCTGAGCCCCCCTTGTGCTGCGCCGGTTTGGTCAATAACCCGTTAAGCAGCGGCGCATTTTTGCGACAACAATTGTGAACGGCGCGAGGGCGCGCAGGGGCGCATGCGAAACGGGGGGCGAGTGCTCGCCGCCGTCATGGCGGCATTCATCCTGGCGAATCTGGTCGGGCCTGCGAAGCCGCTCGCCCAGGGGAGCGGCACGGCGGGGTGGACGCTCGAGGTCAACTCGGGCAAAGCGGCCGTCACACGGGCGCAGCTGACGGGGGATGACAACCTGACACGGCTGGTGCTCGACCTGACGAGCGCGGTCGCCATCAGCGTCTCGACCATGACCGATCCGCACCGCGTCATCCTCGATCTGCCGGAGGTGGATTTCCGCATCGGCACGGCCGCCGGCCAGAGCGGAAAAGGCCTGATCAAGGCCTTCCGCTACGGTCTGTTCGGTCCCACGCAGTCACGAATCGTCATCGACACCGACGGGCCGGTGCATGTGCAGAAGGCCCAGGTCGAGGCGGATGGCAGCCGCACGCCGCGCCTTGTTGTCGAGCTCGCCCGGCAGGCGCCCGGCTCCGAGCCCAAAACGGCAGTCGCTCCGCCGGCTCCCGAGCTGCCCGAGCTGCGGCCCAGCCGGTTCGAAGACACACCGCCCGCCGTGACGCTGCAGGACGGCAAGCCGGTCATCGTGATCGACCCCGGCCATGGCGGCGTGGATCCCGGCGCAGTCGGACCTGACGGATTACTCGAGAAGAACGTCGTGCTCTCGGTCGCCCGGCGCCTGCGAAACCTGCTCGTCAAGTCGGGGCGGTACACCGTCGTCATGACACGCAACAGGGACATGTACATCTCTCTCGATCAGCGCGTGCGCACGTCCCAGCGGCACGGGGCGGACCTGTTCATTTCGCTGCATGCCGACTCCGTGGCGGAGGAAAGCATTGCGGCGATGGTCAGGGGCGGCAGCATCTACACCCTGTCGGACCGTGCCTCCAACGAGCAGGCTCGCAGGCTGGCGGAGAAGGAGAACGCTTCCGATATCCTGGCGGGGTTGCCGTCGAGCATGGACGAGGAGCACGACGACGTGCGCAACATCCTCATCGACCTGCTGCGCCGGGAGACGGCAAACTTTTCCGCCGACTTCAGCACTCTCCTTGCTGGTGAGTTGCGCAAGCACATCGCACTCGCACGCGACCCGCAGCGTTCGGCCGCGTTCAGAGTGCTGAAACAAGCTGAAACACCTTCCGTGCTCGTCGAGCTCGGCTACATGAGCAACCTGGAAGATCAGAAGCTGCTCAGGTCGGCGGTGTGGCAAGATAAAGTGGCCCGCGCCATCCTCGAGGCAATCGATTCGTTCTTCGCCCGGCGGGCCATGGGCGCGGTGCACGCACCGTGACAATTCTGGCAGCGGCCGGGGAAAAGCCTATTCTTCTCCCGAACATTCGCAGTTATTCTGAAAGATGTCGTGCGTTCAGCCCGTTTTTCTCCGGAACAAGCTCGGCAATCCGTGCTAGTTCTGTTCTCATGCCGTTTTGTTGCCGCTTGGCTGTGTGAGGAAGCCGCAGCCGATCCCGAAAGCGAGGCCCATGCGAGCACCGATCTTGCCACCGCCTGCTGCGCCGAAGCGGAAGAGAAAGCGCCGGAAGAGCATTCTGCTGAGCCTGCTGGGCTGGGCGTTTGCGGCCGGCGTGGTGGCTTTCGTCGCAGGATCGGCCGTGGCCGGATATCTGCTCTGGTACGCCTCAAGGGACCTGCCGAGCTACGAAAGTCTTGCGCAGTACGAGCCGCCCGTCATGACGCGCATTCACGCGCACGACGGACAGCTGATCGCCGAGTATGCCCGTCAGCGGCGCATCTTCGTGCCGATCAACACCATCCCGGAACTCGTCATCCATGCCTTCCTGTCGGCCGAGGACAAGCGATTCTACGAGCACGGCGGGCTCGACTTCTTCGGCATCGCGCGCGCGGTCATCCGGAACCTGCAGAACCCGGGGCGCCGCCCGGAAGGTGCATCCACCATTACGCAGCAGGTCGCCAAGAACTTCCTGCTCTCCAGCGAGCAGCGGTACGAGCGTAAGCTGAAGGAGGCCATCCTGGCCATCCGCATCGAGCGCGCTTACTCGAAGGACAAGATCCTGGAGTTGTACCTAAACGAGATCTATCTCGGCATCGGGTCCTACGGCGTAGCTGCGGCCGCGCTCAACTACTTCAGCAAGGAGCTGGACGAGCTGACGCCCGAGGAGGCCGCCTATCTCGCCGCCCTTCCGAAGGCGCCCAACAATTACCACCCGTTCCGCAACACGCGTGAAGCGACTGCGCGACGGAACTGGGTTTTGGAGCAGATGGCCGAAAACGGCTACATCTCGCCCGAGCAGGCGGAGGAAGCGAAAGCCAAGCCGCTGCAGGTCAACCTGCGCCCCTTCGGCGCGCACATCTTTGCGGCCGAGTTCTTCGCCGAGGAGACGCGCCGTTCGCTGCTCGCCCAGTATGGGGAGGATAAGCTCTACGGCGGCGGCCTGTCGGTGCGCACGACGCTGAACCCCGACCTGCAGCGCTATGCGCGCAAGTCGCTGATGGACGGCCTTGTCGACTTCGACCGCCAGCGCGGCTGGCGCGGTCCGGTCGACAAGATCGACGTGGCCGGCGACTGGGGCACCACACTGGCCAAGATGGAAGTGCCCTCGGATATCCAGCCCTGGCGGCTGGGCGTAGTGCTCGAGACGGGGCGCGAGAAGATCATCGTCGGGCTCAGGCCCGAGCGCCAACCGAACGGAAAGATCCCCGAGACGCGCGAAGCCGTCGAGATCGCGTTCGAGGAGATGAAGTGGGCCGGGGCGTTCCGCGGCACCGATAAGGCGAAGGGTCCGGCGCCCAAGAAGCCGGCTGACGTGGTGGCCGCCGGTGACGTGATCTACGTTGCGCCCAAGGATCCCAAGGAGCCCACCGGCGCCTGGAGCCTGATGCAGATTCCGGAGGTCGGCGGCGGTATCGTAGCCATGGACCCGCACACGGGCCGTGTGCTGGCCGTCGTAGGCGGCTTCTCATTCTCGGTCAGCCAGTTCGACCGCGCCATTCAGGCCAAGCGCCAGCCCGGCTCCTCGTTCAAGCCGCTGGTCTACGCTGCTGCGCTCGACAACGGCTACAAGCCGACCAGCATCGTGCTCGATGCGCCGATCGAGATCGAGCAGGGTCCGGGGCAGGAGGTCTGGCGCCCAAGGAACTACAACAAGGAAATGTCCTACGGCCCGTCGACGCTGCGCATCGGCATCGAGAAGTCGCGCAACCAGATGACCGCGCGTCTGGCCCAGGAGCTGGGGATGCCGCTCATCATCGAGTACGCGAAGCGGTTCGGCGCCTACGACGATCTGCTGCCGGTGCTAGCCATGTCGCTCGGTGCCGGTGAAACGACGCTGCTCAGGATGGCGGCCGCCTACTCGGTCTTCGCCAACGGCGGTAAGCAGGTCAGGCCGACGTTGATCGACCGCATTCAGGATCGCTGGGGCCGTACGATCTGGCGGCACGACCAGCGGGAGTGCATCGGCTGCGATGCTGATGAATGGCACGGCCAGGAAGAGCCGGATATCCCCGATGACCGCAAGCAGGTGCTCGATCCCCACACTGCCTATCAGGTCACGTCAATCCTCGAAGGTGTCATCCAGCGCGGCACGGCAACCAACGTGAAGCGGATGGTGCCGGGCACGCCGCTGGCCGGCAAGACAGGCACGACGAACGAATCGAAGGATGCCTGGTTCGTCGGCTACGCCCCGGACCTCGTCGTCGGCGTCTACGTCGGCTACGACACGCCCAAGCCGATGGGCAAGTCTGCGACGGGGGGCCAGGTCGCAGCGCCGATCTTCGGCAACTTCATGAAGCTGGCGCTCGACGGCAAGAAGGTGCCGTTCCGCGCACCGCCCGGCATTCATACCGTGCCGGTGAACCGCTACACCGGCCTCAGGGCGTCGCCCGGCGAGAAGGACGTGATCTGGGAGGTGTTCAAGCCCGACGAGGAGCCGGACGATCCTGCCTCGTTCCTTGGCTATGAGACCAGCTCCTACGGAGACGGTGCCGCACCGCCCCGGAATGTGAGCTCCGGTTTCGGCAACGTTTACTAGGACAACGGCCCCGACGCGTTTACACGGCAGCGCAACGCCCCTATATCAGCGGCATCCAGACACAACCCAATCGCGACCCGAGGAGGCTGCCATGCGGGCAGAGCCACAGAAGCACGTTGACGACATCCGCCAGTCACTGGCTCTCCTACGGAGGCATCTTTGACTGGGATACAGCCGAAGCACGACTGGCCGAGCTGAACGCACGGGCCGAGGACCCGAGCCTGTGGAGTGATGCGCGCGCGGCGCAGAAGATCATGCGCGAGCGCCAGTCGCTCGAGCGCCAGATCTCGTCTTACAAGCAGCTGGAACAGGATCTCGAGGACGCCATCACGCTGATCGAGCTCGGCGAGGCCGAAGATGACGAGGCGACGATCGCCGAGGGCGAGGCTGCGCTCAAGTCGCTGAGCGAGAAGGCGCAGAAGCGTGAGATCGAAGCTCTGCTGTCGGGTGAGGCTGACGGCAACGACGCCTACCTCGAGATCCATGCCGGCGCCGGTGGCACCGAGAGCCAAGACTGGGCCGAGATGCTCACGCGCATGTATATTCGGTGGGCCGAGGACCACGGGTTCAAGGTGACCATGGTGGAGGCGAGCGCGGGCGAAGAGGCGGGCCTCAAATCGGCCACTCTCGAGATCAAGGGCGAAAACGCCTACGGCTGGCTGAAGACCGAATCAGGCGTGCACCGGCTGGTGCGCATCTCTCCCTTCGACTCCAATGCGCGGCGGCATACGAGCTTCGCCTCGGTGTGGGTCTACCCGGTGATCGACGAGAACATCGACATCGAGATCAACGAAGGCGAGTGCCGGATCGACACCTATCGCGCGTCAGGCGCTGGCGGTCAGCACGTCAACACGACGGACTCGGCGGTGCGCATCACGCACTTGCCGACCGGTATCGTCGTGGCCAGCCAGCAGGAGCGCTCGCAGATCAAGAACCGCTCCATCGCCTGGGCCATGCTGCGCGCCCGCCTCTACGACCTCGAGCTGAAGAAGCGCGAGGAGAAGGCGAACGCCGAAGCCGCCAACAAGACCGAGATCGGCTGGGGCCACCAGATCCGTTCCTACGTGCTGCAACCCTATCAGCTCGTGAAGGACGTCCGGACAGGCGTTGAAAGCGGCAATCCGCAAGCTGTTCTCGACGGCGACCTCGATCCTTTCATCGAAGCTGCCTTGGCTCATCGGCTGAAGGATGATCAGCCGGCGCAGCCGGTTAAGGATCTGGACTGAAATAGCTGGGCATAGGCAGCTCAAGGCGCCCGTCACGCTTCCACAACACTCGTCGTCTAGATCGCCTTGAGAACCCGATCGATGGCCGCGACCTCTGCGGTGGACCATTCGGCCAAAGCTTCGTTCGAGTATCCGCTCCAGGTAATCCCGGAGGAATGATGTCTTGGATCTGGCCTGGCTCGATGCCACGATTTCGAGCGCCCGAGGCAGGAAGTAGCGGACTTCGCTGGCGTTGAAGGCACCGTCGTAGTGTGCCGCGGTGATATACTCGAGGTTGGCCTCGATCGCATCAGCAGGCAACTCGCGCAACGGCGTTGCCGTGAGAGTGCCATACAGCCGAGCATGCTCCTCATCACTTGCTCCGACCTTTGCGGCGAAATCGATTGCAGCGCCGATTTTACGGTTTGCGAACGCCCGGTAGGCACTCTCGACCGCCAATCGGAGCTCAGGATGGATCATGGCCGGAGCGGGAGACAGGGACTCGGCTGGATTCAATTGCAACTAGCGGAACCGCCGGCCCCGCCGCATGTCTTCAGCTCCGCCTGCGCGTCGCTGGCAACGGGCGCCCGGCCCTCTCCCTGGAAGCAGGGAGAGGGATAGAGAAAGGACGCAAATGGACGAGGCTATTTCAAGGCCGCATTGCTCTCCTTCACCTTCTCGGCGTCCACATAAACCTCGCCGCCCATCTCGCGGAATTTGGCGCTCATTTCGGCCATACCGGCCTCCGCATCGATGGGCGCATTCTGCTTCGCCGCGTAGTCGCGCACATCCTGCGTGATCTTCATCGAGCAGAACTTCGGGCCGCACATGGAGCAGAAATGCGCCACCTTGTGCGCGTCCTTGGGCAAGGTCTCGTCGTGGTAGGTGGTCGCCGTATCGGGATCGAGCGACAGGTTGAACTGGTCCTGCCAGCGGAACTCGAACCGCGCCTTCGATAGCGCATCGTCGCGGAGCTGTGCCGCGGGATGTCCCTTGGCGAGATCGGCGGCGTGGGCGGCGATCTTGTAGGTGATGACGCCGGTTTTCACGTCGTCGCGATTGGGGAGCCCCAAGTGCTCCTTCGGCGTCACGTAGCAGAGCATGGCACAGCCGAACCAGCCGATCATGGCCGCGCCGATGCCGCTGGTGATGTGGTCGTAGCCCGGCGCGATGTCGGTCGTGAGCGGCCCGAGCGTGTAGAACGGCGCCTCACCGCACGTCTCGAGCTGCTTGTCCATGTTGACCTTGATCTTGTGCATCGGCACGTGGCCGGGGCCCTCGATCATCACCTGGCAGCCTTTGCGCCAGGCGATCTGGGTCAGCTCGCCAAGCGTCTCGAGCTCGGCGAACTGGGCGCGGTCGTTGGCATCGGCAATCGAGCCGGGCCGCAGGCCGTCGCCCAGGGAGAACGAGACATCGTACTTGCGCATGATGTCGCAAATGTCCTCGAAGTGCTCGTAGAGGAAGCTCTCCTTGTGGTGGGCGAGGCACCACTTGGCCATGATCGAGCCGCCGCGCGAAACGATGCCGGTGACGCGATTGGCCGTCAGCGGAACATAGGCAAGGCGGACGCCGGCGTGGATGGTGAAGTAGTCGACGCCCTGCTCGCACTGCTCGATCAGTGTATCCTTGTACATCTCCCAGGTGAGCTTGACCGGATCGCCACCGCACTTCTCGAGCGCTTGATAGATCGGCACCGTGCCGATCGGCACCGGCGCGTTGCGCAGGATCCATTCGCGCGTGTTGTGAATGTTGCGGCCCGTCGAGAGATCCATCACCGTGTCGGCGCCCCAGCGGATCGCCCACACCATCTTCTCGACCTCCTCCTCAACGGAGGACGTCACGGCCGAGTTGCCGATGTTGGCGTTGATCTTCACCAGGAAGTTCCGGCCGATGATCATCGGCTCGAGCTCGGTGTGATTGATGTTCGATGGGATGATGGCGCGGCCGCGGGCGATCTCGTCGCGCACGAACTCCGGCGTGATGTGCTCGGGGATAGAGGCGCCGAAGCTCTCGCCTTCGCTGAGCGCCGCCTTGGCCCGCTCGAGCGCCGCTTTGCGGCCCAGATTCTCGCGATGGGCGACGTAGATCATCTCCTTGGTGATGATGCCGGCCCGCGCGTACTCGAGCTGGGTTAGCGGC
>JAWLCO010000009.1:36454-60715 GCA_041687075.1 Hyphomicrobiaceae bacterium
CCTTGTTCGGGAAATCGCGGGCGAGCGCCTTGCCGGTGACGTTGCCGTTGTCCTCCGGCTTCACCTCGCGGCCCTCGTACTGCTCGACGTTGCCGCGCTCGCGGATCCAGGCCTCGCGGATTCGCGGCAGGCCCTTCTCGACATCGATCCGTGCCTTCGCGTCCGTATATGGACCGGAGGAATCATAAACGCGGAACGTCGGCTGCTCCGGATCGGTCAGCGCGATCTCACGAAAGGGAACTTGCAGGTCCGGTTGCCCCTTCGGGGAATCGTACACCTTCGTGCTGGCAGTGATCGGCCCGGTGGTGACCTTCGGCACCATCAGCTCGCTCTGGCGGGTGATCTTGTTCATCTCTTCACTCCCGGATCGGCGCAGGTCGCTCATCGACGACGCGCGCATGTCGCTGATCGCTCGAAATCCCGGAATGCGTCGGTGAAGGAGGTCTTGTGTACGTGTCCGTCCCTTCGCCGGCATGACCCGGATCAGGTTCAAAGGGTGGCGGCGCGGCTTCAGCGCCATCTCAGCCGGCTGCCGCCGGCCCCCCTCGGAACGCGCGCAGTCTGCGACGGACCGCCGCAAAAGGCAAGCCGCACACGGAGCCCGTGCACCGGGCCTGTTCCTTCAGCGCTGCAGGGCGCTGTCCAGCAGCCGATCAAAAGCCCGCATGGTCCGCGAGCGGGCGTCGGCGTCCTTCATCGCCCAATGCCAGAAATGGTGGGAAAGATAGAGGCCGTGGAGCTCGAACACGAACTGGTCGGCGTCCACATCGCTGCGCATGACGCCCTGCTCTTTGGCGTCGTGTATGGCATTACGCAGGACCCCTGACCAATCCTGGAGAATTTCCTTCAGCTTGGCCCGCACGGCTTCTGGAAGGTTTTCGCCTTCGGCGCTGGCGTGGACGAACGGGCAGCCGCAGGTGAGCCGGCGCGACCGCGACCAGTCCAGCCAGCGGGCGAAGAGCGTCGCGACGCGGTCTTTTGCGGGCAGACTTTCCGGCGCCGCTTCGATCACGTCCCTCGCGAACATGGCAGCCGCGTGCTCGAGCGCCGCGATCTGCAATGCCTCATTGGATGGAAACAGGGTGAACAGACGGCTTTTCGGAACTGCGAAGTCGCGCGCCATCTCGCCGATCGATAGCGACTTCAGGCCGTGAGCGCTGGCCGCCGTCACGGCATGGGAAAGGATGCGCTCGCGCACCGCTTCAGGAGTCATCATCGCCCATCCCCACAAGGAGACTTCTGGTTTTCTTGCGAGGCAAATGCGGATGGGAACTTTGGTAGGAGTGAGGCGACCCGGTGCGGCATGGGTGCGGTGAACGGCTCTTTTGCGGCGCACTGATGCTCAGAACACATATTTTTGGAACCTCAGCACCAGCCGCAGCCCAAGGGCGACGTCAGGGGCTGCTAGCAGCAATAAAGATGTGCTGCTAACATGTTGTTTTTCAGTGCAAATCCCCTTGCCAACCAGGCGAACGGCTATACCTTGTTTTCTGTTGAATGGAAAACGAGGACGATCTGCGATGGTTGACGCCAGCTTCGCCGCGCAGCTCAAGGGCTACAGCCTTACCACGGCGGAGATCCTTTATCGTATGCCGGATCACCCGTCCCTCCTCCAGAGCTTCGTCTGGCAGGATTACGACATGCACCCGGAATTTCCGAAGCTCACCAGGTTTCTCGATTTCTGGTCGAAGAACCTGGATGGGAAGCTCTTCCGGGTGCGCGTTGCGCACAAGCGCCTGATCCACCCAAGCGAGGTCCGTCTGGTCGATGGGGAGCTGCGCCTCCACTGAGATGCACAGCCGCCGGCGTCAGGCGCCGAACTGGTAGACATCCATTGCGATCACGCGATCGGCACTGTGATGCAGGCGCCGGATCGACTCACCGGGCCGGCTGGCACCGAGCGCCACGTAGAGCGGCAACAGGTGCTCGTCTTCAGGATGGTTGCGCTCGGCGAACGGGGCGAGCCGGCGATAGTCGAGCAGATCCTCGGCTGCGCGCGATTCGAGCTTTTGGCACATCCAGTCCGTGAAGCCGGTGACCCATTCGGGCGCCTGCTCATGGCCATGGCTGAAGTATTCCCGCAAATTGTGCGTCATCGCCCCTGAGGCGATGATCATGACGTCCTGCTCTCTAAGCGGCGCCAGCGCTTCCCCGATCCGGAAATGATGCGCGGGCCCGGCGTGTGGCTGGATGGAAATCTGTGCGACGGGAATCTCAGCCGACGGGAACAGAAGTGAGAGCGGCACCCAAACCCCGTGATCCCACCCATGCTCCGGATCGGCAGCCACGTCGAACCCGGCATCCGAGACGAGCGAGGCGGCCTCCCGGGCGAGTTGCGGATCGCCGGGCGCTTCGTACTTGATCTCGTAGAGCGCGCGATCGAAGCCGCGGAAATCGTACACTGTGCGCGGCCATGCGCCCGTCGACACGGCCGGGCGCGACGTCTCCCAATGTGCCGATGCAACGAGAATTCGCTCCGGCCGCGGCAGGCTAGCCGAAAGGCCGAGCAGAAAGCGGCGGGCCGGGCTGTCCTCGATCGCCAGCATCGGCGAGCCGTGCGAGATGAAAAGGGCTGGTTGCATACCAATTGCCAACTAAGGATGAGGTCGGATCGTTTGACTCCGCCCGATTGCGCTATAATGCTCCCTATGAGCCTTCGAGGGGAGCGGGGCAGCGATGGATAGCCTAGACCTGATCCGGACGTTTGTCGCCGTCGTCGACACAGGCAGCTTCACCGCCGCTGGACAGCGCCTTGGCAAGTCCAAGGCGCTCGTCTCGAAGCATATCGCCGAGCTCGAGCGGCGGCTCGAGGCACAGCTGCTTCACCGCACCACGCGCAAGGTCACCGTGACGGAGATCGGGAGGGCTTACTGCGAGCGGGTGCAGGAGGCGCTCGCGGAGCTCGATGCGCTCACCGACGCGGTCCGCGGCAGCGGCGGCCATCCTCGTGGCATCCTGCGATTGACGGCCCCGCAGTCCTTCGGCGAGCTCGAGCTGGTCGAAATGACGAGTGCGTTCCGCAGCGTCCATCCGCAGGTCGAATTCGACGTTCTGCTGTCGGACCGCCATGTGGACCTCGTCCGCGAGGGAGTCGAGGTCGGCTTCCGCATCGCCAAGCAGATCGATACCTCGCTCATCAGCCGGAGGCTCTGCGAGTTGCCCATCGTCGTCTGCGCTTCGCCCATCTACCTCGATGCGAACGGATGGCCACATGCCCCGGAGGATCTGAAAGACCACGCCTGCATCGTGGATACGAACCTGCCCGGGCACGACGTCTGGCGCTTCTCGCGCAAAGGACAATCCGTCAGCATCCGTGTCTCACCGCTGCTCCGCGTGAACAGTGCGGCCGCCGTGCGGAAGACCCTGATCGCCGGTCTCGGTATCGGCATCTGCCCGCAGTTCGCGGTCGCGCGGGCACTTGCGCGCGGCGAGCTGGTCGAGCTGTTCGAGGAGAAGCCAGACTACGCTTATGCCGTGCATCTCGTCTATCCGCACCGGCTGCATCTCTCAGCCAAGGTCCGCGCGTTCATCGACTTCGCCACGGACTGGTACAAGCCGCTGCCGCCGTGGCTGCGTGAGGCCAGAAGCTATGAGGCGGCGAAGCCACCGTGCGCCTCGTCAGGCTCGAGTGTGAAGAACGCCCCGCCGCTCCAGATGCCCAGCTTGTCTCCATCTCCGGGGGATGGCTCCGCCAGCTCGACCAGGTCGTAATAAAGAGCGCGCGTCACCAGCGCCTCCAGCCGGCTCCGCACGAGAAGATACGGCTTCAGTCCGCCGCTCACGGGCTCGCGCGCAAAGCGCAGGGGATGCTGTGGCCCGCAACGGACGATGTCGTCGACATTCGTGCGGAAGACGAGCTGCTGGCCGGGTCCGCGGTTCTCGACCTGCATTTCAACGGCGAGGAACGGAGCGTCGTCGACGATGACGTCGACCTTCTCGACCGGCGTGACGAGATAGGTGCGGCCGTCCGCATCGCGCCGCAGAATGCGTGAAAACAGCTTCACGAGCGGTTTGCGCCCGATAGGGCTGTTCTGATAAATCCATGTGCCGTCGGCCCGGATCCGCATACCGATATCCCCGCAATAGGGCGGATCCCATTCCTCGACGGGCGGAAGCCGGTCCCCCTCGGCGGCCTTCAGCAGCTCTTCAAGGCCCTGAATGCGCACGTTTCCGTCGCCGCTTGCCTGCTGCGTCATCTTTCCCTCGCGCAGTACTCGATCAATTTATTGCGAGACGCAGAAGTTACTCGGAACTCTTCATATTTGTTCACCTCGCTCCATATTGTGACCAATTTCGCCGCAGCAGAGTTTGTGCAACACCGGACCCAATCTATAGTAGAGACCATGACAACACTCACCCACACCGATGACGACATCGTCGCCCGCATCGAGGCGGCCGGCGAGCGCATGTCCCGCGTCCACAAGGCGGCAGCCTCCGTGATCTTCGGTCAGGATCTCGTGATCGAGCAGACGCTCATCACGATCCTCGCCGGCGGCCATGGGCTGCTGATCGGTGTGCCGGGTCTCGCCAAGACACTGCTCGTCGAAACGCTCGGCAAGGTGCTCGGGCTCGAAGCCAAGCGCATCCAGTTCACGCCCGACCTGATGCCCTCCGACATTATCGGCTCGGAGGTGCTGGAGGACGTCCCTGGCGAACGGCGGCGATTCCGCTTCATCTCCGGGCCGATCTTCACACAGCTTCTGATGGCAGACGAGATCAATCGCGCCAGCCCCAAGACGCAGTCGGCCCTGCTGCAGGCCATGCAGGAGCATCACGTCACCGTCGCCGGGCAGCGCTATGACGTGCCCCAGCCCTTTCACGTGCTCGCGACGCAGAACCCGCTGGAGCAGGAAGGCACCTACCCTCTGCCAGAGGCGCAGCTCGACCGCTTCCTGCTGCAGATCGACGTCAGCTATCCGGATGTCGTGGCTGAACGCCGCATGCTGTTCGCCACCACCGGCACCGAGGAACGGCGGCTCGACTCCATCCTGACTGCCCAAGAGCTGATGGCGATGCAGCGGCTGGTGCGCCAGATCCCCGTGCCGGACAAGGTCGTCGAGGCCATTCTGCAGCTCGTCCGCTCGGCCCGTCCGGGCCCTGATGCCAGCGAGGAGACGAACCGGTTCATCGCCTGGGGGCCCGGGCCGCGCGCCAGCCAGGCCCTGATGCTGGCGGTCCGCGCCAGGGCGCTGATCGAGGGGCGGCTCGCTCCGTCGGTGGATGATGTGATCGCGCTCGCCGAGCCTGTGCTGAAGCACCGCATGGCGCTCAGCTTCGTTGCCCGCACCGAAGGCCAGGAGATCGGCAGCATCATTTCACGTCTGGCCTCGGTACTGGAGTAACGCGGTGGCAAAGCCCGCAGCGGCTGGAACGTCCGCCAGATCCCGGCATGGCGCGCCAATGTTCTCGCTCGAGGGCGAGGCGCACGCCCTCGCTGACCGGCTGCCCGATCTGCTGGTCGAGGCCATCCGCGTCGCGAGCACCGTGGCGCACGGCATTCACGGCCGGCGGCGGCCGGGGCCCGGCGAAACCTTCTGGCAGTTCCGGCAGTTCCAGTCCGGCGATACGGCGGCCCAGATCGATTGGCGCCGCTCCGCGAGCTCCGACCATCTCTACGTTCGCGAACGCGAGTGGGAGGCGGCTCACACGTTGTGGCTCTGGCCGGATCTGTCGCCGTCCATGAATTTCCGCAGCCATCTCGCGGCGACGTCGAAGGCGGACCGCGCTCTGGTGCTGGCACTCGCTTCGGCCGAGTTGCTGGTGCGCGGCGGAGAGCGGGTGGCCCTGCTCGGACTGTCGCGGCCGACCGCAAGCCGCAAGGCGACGACGAAGCTGGCGGAAGTTCTGGCCGAGAACGCCGAAAGCGGCGTGCTGGAGGCAAGTCTCCCGCCGGCCGAAAGGCTAAGCCGCTTTTCGGGCGTGCTTCTGTTCAGCGATTTTCTCGATCCCATCGAGGCGATCACCGAGCGCCTCACCGTCCTGGCGAGCGATGGTGTCGCCGGGCACATGATTCAGGTGCTGGATCCTGCGGAGGAAACCTTGCCGTACCAGGGCCGCACCGAGTTCCTCGGAATGGAAGGCGGTGAGCGCTGGCTCGCGGACCGTGTCGAGACCTTGCGGCCGGAATATCAGGCGAGGCTCAAGGCCCACCGGAGCGGCCTCGAGGCGCTCGCGGCCCGGCTCGGCTGGTCGTTTCTTGTCCATCACACCGATCGGCCGGCGGCTGAACCGCTGCTGACCCTCATCATGCGACTGCAGAACAGCGGCCGGGACTACCGCTGGGCGCCGGCCGCCGCAGACGCGGGAGTTGCCGGATGAGCCTTGGCGCGCTCGCATTCCTCAATCCCTGGTTGCTGGCGGGCCTTGCGGCCCTGCCGATCATCTACTGGTTGCTGCGCACCGTTCCGCCGCGGCCGCGTCAGGTGGCTTTTCCCGCCACACGCATCCTGGTCGGAATCGAGAACCGGGAGAAGACGCCGGCCCAGACGCCCTGGTGGCTGATGCTGATCCGCATGCTGGCGGCGGCGCTGGTGATCTTCGCGCTCGCCGAACCGGTGCTGAACCCGAACCGGCAGGCAGCCCTCACCGGCAGTGGGCCCGTGGTGATTGCCGTCGACAATGGTTGGGCGTCCGCCTCGCGCTGGTCGCTGCGCACCCGCATGCTCGACCAGCTGATCGACGAGGCCGAAGGCCAGAACCGGCCTGTGGTGGTGCTGCCGACGGCCTTCAGCGGTCACATGCCGACCGCGAGGATCGAGGCTCCGAACGTGGCGCGCACTGCTGCTGCGGCCCTGCAGCCGCAGCCGTTCGCTCCCGATCGCGCAGCAGCCGCGGCGGCGCTGGAGACGGCACTTGCCGGCCAGGCGGAGGCCAGCGTCGTGTGGCTGACGGACGGCATCGACCACGAGGAGGCCACGGGCACATTCCTGGAAAAACTGTCCGGGCTCGGAACGGCCGGCATGACGGTGATCGAAACCGGGGCGGGCGATGAGCCGATGGGCGTTGCGGCCGACGTCGGCAGCGGCGGCCGGCTCGAAGCATCGATCGTCAGGACCGGTGGCGGAGTCCGCGAAGGCGTCCTGCATGCCTTCTCTGCCCGCGGCCAGCGGCTCGGCGAGGCACCGTTCCAGTTCGCACCCGGCGAGACCGTGACAAAGACAAGCTTCGAACTGCCCCTCGAGCTGCGCAACCAGGTGACCCGTGTCGAGATCGCCGGCGAGCCATCGGCGGGCGCGGTACACCTCCTCGATTCCCGATCGCAATGGAATCGCATCGGCCTGTTATCCGGCCAAAGCAGCGAGCAGGCCCAGCCGCTCCTCGGGCCGCTCTACTACATTCAACGTGCCCTCGCGCCATTCGCCGAACTCGTGCAGCCGCGTGACGCCAATCTTCTTTCGGGCGTCGACACAATGCTGAAGCAGAACGCCTCGATCGTGATGCTGGCCGACATCGGCACGCTCACGGGCGAGGTCGCGACGCGGCTCGAAGAGTGGGTGAAGCAAGGCGGCGTGCTGGTGCGCTTCGCTGGACCTCGCCTCGAGACAGGCGGGGACGACCTGCTTCCCGTAGGGCTGCGCGCGGGTGGGCGGACACTGGGTGGCGCCCTCTCATGGTCGACGCCTCAGCCGCTGGCGTCATTCTCCGAGGACAGCATTTTCGCGGGGCTCACCATTCCACAGGACGTCACCGTGAGCCGGCAGGTGCTTGCCGACCCGACGCAGCTTGGACCCGAGGTCAGGGTCTGGGCGCGGCTGGCGGACGGCACGCCGCTCGTGACCGCCAGAACTTTGGGCGATGGTCAGCTCATCCTGTTCCATGTGACGGCCAACTCCGACTGGTCCAACCTGCCGCTGTCCGGCCTGTTCGTGGAAATGCTGCGCCGTGTCAGCACGCTCGGCCGGCTCGGTGGCGGCGGCGAAGCAACAGCCGCCGATAGCGGCGCGAATGCTCCGGCCACGGCAGACGCCAGCGTGCTGCCTCCGGTGCAGCTCCTCGACGGTTGGGGCGTGCTGAAGCCGCCCCCGCCGACCGCTCAGGCCATTTCCGTCTCTGAGCTGACCGATCTCACGCCGGATGCCGAGCATCCGCCCGGCTATTATGGTGCGCAGGGCACCCCGCGTGCGCTCAACCTCGTCCGCCCGGATACGGAGTTGAAGCCACTGCCTGCCCTGCCGGTTTCTGCCCAGCGCAGCGTCTACGAGGGACAGACCATGACGCCGCTGAAACCCTGGCTGCTTGCCTTCGCACTGGCACTGCTGTTTGCGGACATCATCGCCGTCATCCTGCTGCAGTTGGGCGGGCTGGCCCTGCGCCCGGTACGGCGTGCCGCGCGCGCGGCCGGGGCCGTAGCCATCGCGGTCCTGCTGCTCCAGGGCGCTGCTGGCCCCGTGGAGGCACAGACGGCAGGGGGTTCGACGGCTGCGACGCAGCCGCCGGGCAGCAATGACCTTCTTGCGCTCCGTGCTACCAGCAAGGTCACCTTCGGCTACGTGCTGACCGGCAATCCGGAGGCGGACGAGATCAGCCGGGCCGGTCTCACGGGCCTCGGCAAGGTGCTGTCCATGCGCACGGCCGTGGAGCCCGGCGACCCCATCGGCGTCAACATAACCAGTGACGAGATCGCGTTCTTCCCGATCCTCTACTGGCCGGTGCCCGCCGACGCGCAGACGCTGCCTGAAGAAACGCTCGCCAAGATCGACGCCTTCATGAAGCAGGGCGGGATGATCATTTTCGACACCCGGGACTTCGGCCAGGGCGTTCCGCTCGGGTTCACCGTGCGCGGCAGCGACAGTGGCGGCACGGCACTGCAGCGCCTGCTCGGGCGGCTCGACATTCCGCGGCTCGAGCCGGTTCCCGAAGACCACGTGCTGACAAAATCATTCTACCTGCTGCGCAGCTTTCCGGGCCGCTGGGACGGCGGCCAGCTCTGGGTCGAGGCCGGCATGAACGACGGCCTGGACGAAGGCCGCAAGGCGCGGCGAGCAGATGGCGTGTCGTCGATTCTGGTGACGTCCAACGATTTTGCCGCGGCCTGGGCCATGGACGAGCGCAGCCGGCCCCTCTACCCGACCGTACCCGGCGGCGAGAGCCAGCGCGAGATGGCCTACCGCACCGGAGTCAACATCGTGATGTATGCCCTGACCGGCAACTACAAGGCCGACCAGGTGCACGTGCCCGCTCTGCTCGAGCGGCTCGGACAGTGAGGTTCAAGCGTTCCGGATGAACTGGTCCATCGACTTTGCGCCGATTTTGCCCTGGCCTTTCATCATCGCAGGCGCGGTCCTCGCCCTGCTCCTGGTGGGCCTGCTGGCGTTCCGGCGGTCGCGCGGGACGATGCTCCGCGCGCTGGCCCTCGGTGCGCTGATCCTGGCGCTCATGAACCCGACATTGCGCCAGGAAGAGCGCGAAAATCTGGGCAACATCGCTATCGTCGTCATGGACGAGAGCACCAGCAACGCGCTTACCGGCCGGCCGGAGCAGGCCCAGGCGATTCGCGCCGATCTCGAAGCCAAGCTCGGCCAGATCCCTGGGCTGCAGGTGCGCTGGGTCACCGGCTCACGGCCTGACGGCCAGGGCGTATCGGGCACCAATCTGTTCGAGGAGCTGAACCGGGCGCTCGCCAACACCCCACCGGACCGCCTTGCCGGAGTCATCATGGTGACGGATGGGCAGGTCCATGACGTGCCCAAGAACGCCGCCGCCCTCGGCTTCGATGCGCCCGTCCATACGCTTCTGACGGGCGAGCCCGGCGAGTTCGACCGCCGCATCGAGGTGCTGGTGGCGCCCAAGTACGCCATCGTCGGCCAGAGCCGCGATGTCGAGCTGGCGGTGCGCGAAGCCGGCAAGCCACAGGACAGCCGCGGTCCGGTGACGCTCAGGGTGCGCCGCGAAGGCCGCGCCGACGAAATCCGTCGCGCCGAAATCGGTCAGCGGGTCCGCATTCCGATGCACTTTCCGCATGCCGGCCAGAACATTCTGGAAGTCGAGCTCGAAGCCGCACCCGGCGAGCTCACCCCGGCCAACAATCGCGTCGTCATTGCCGCGGAAGGCGTGCGGGAAAACCTGCGCGTGCTGCTTGTCTCCGGCGAGCCGCACGCCGGCGAGCGGACCTGGCGCAACCTGCTGAAATCAGATGCGGCCGTCGATCTCGTCCACTTCACCATTCTGCGGCCACCCGAGAAGCAGGACGGGACGCCGATCAACCAGCTTTCGCTGATCGCGTTTCCGACGCGTGAGCTGTTCAGCCAGAAGATCAGGGATTTCGACCTGATCATCTTCGACCGCTACCAGCATCGCGGCATCCTGCAGCTCCTGTACTACGACAACATCGCCCGCTACGTCGAAGCGCATGGCGGCGCGCTGCTGGTCGCCGCGGGCGATGACTACGCCGGGCAGATGAGCCTCGTGCGCACACCACTCGCCCCCGTCTTGCCGGCGACTCCGACGGGCCGTGTGCTCGAAGAGCCGTTCCGGGCGAAGCTGACGGAGGATGGTGTCAAGCACCCCGTCACCCGTGGACTGCCCGGCGCGGACGATGAGCAGCCGACCTGGGGCCGCTGGTTCCGGCAGGTCGATGTGCGGCCCGAGCGCGGCCGCATCATCATGAACGGCGCCGAGGACAAGCCTCTGCTGGTGCTCGACCGCAAGGGCAAGGGGCGCGTCGCGCTGCTCACCTCGGATCACGCATGGCTGTGGGCGCGCGGCTTCGAGGGCGGCGGCCCGCACACCGACCTGCTCCGGCGGCTCTCGCACTGGCTGATGAAGGAGCCGGACCTCGAGGAGGAGCGGCTGACCGCCTCCGCCCGCGGTCTGAAGCTCACCATCGAACGTCGCTCCATGGAAACCACAGTGCCGTCGGTGAGCGTGCTCACGCCGAGCGGCGAGACATCGGACGTCACCCTCGACGGGGCCGGACCGGGGCTCTGGCGTGCGACGATCGATGTGCGTGACCCGGGCCTCTATAAGTTGCAGACACAGTCCCCGACGGGCGTGCTGACGGCCCTTGCCCATGCTGGCGCCGAGGACCCGCGCGAGATGTCCGAGGTCACGGCGACGGACCAGAGGATGCGGCCCCTGTCCGAGTCGACGGGTGGCGGCGTGTTCTGGACGCGCGGCGGCGGACTGTTCTCCAGCAACGATCCGGGCTCGGTCGAGGTGCCTCGCGTGACCATGCTGTCCTCGGCGCGCGTGCTGGCGGGCTCGGGTTGGATGGGTCTGAAGGACCGCGAGGCGTACGTCACCCGCGGCGTCAAGCTGACGCCGATGTTCACCGGCTTCCTCGCGCTCGCCGCCCTGCTCGTTCTGATCGCCATGGCCTGGTGGCGGGAAGGCCGGTAGGCCGCTCGCCTGGCTCACACAGGCCCCCTCGCATCGGCTATATACCTCCGGAGCGCGGATTTTGCCCGCGGCGGCGTGAATGACGGGGGATGATGTGAGCGGATCGAGAATCGGTTTCGTCGGTATCGGCAATATGGGCGCACCCATGGTGCGCTGTCTGGCCAAAGCAGGCTTTTCCGTCCTCATTTATGATGCGCGGGGCGAGGCAATGGCCCCGTTCCGCGATGCTGCTCCCGAAATCGAGATCGCCGGAGGGCCGGCTCAGATCGGCACGGAATGCGAAATCGTCATTACCATGCTGCCTGACAGCAGGGTGGTTCGCGCGGCGGTGATAGGCGGCGATAAAATCGATGGTATCGCGGCGGCCCTGCGGCCCGGCTCAGTCGTTATCGACATGAGTTCATCCTTTCCGCTCGACACCCGCGCGCTTGGCGAGGAACTGGGGCGGCGCGGCATCGGCCTCATCGACGCGCCTGTCTCGGGCGGCGTGCCCAAGGCGGTGAGCGGTACGCTTGCCATCATGGCCGGCGGCGAGCCGGCGCTGATCGACCGGGTGCAGCCGGCGCTGGAGGCCATGGGCGCCGTTCACCGGACAGGCCCGCTTGGCTCCGGGCACGCGATGAAGGCGCTCAACAACTATGTCTCGGCAGCGGGCCTGATCGCCACCTGCGAGGCCCTGGTGATCGGCCAGCGCTTCGGCCTCGACGGACACGTCATGACGAAGGTCCTCAACGCCTCGACGGGGCGTAACAACACCACCGAGAACAAGGTGGAGCGCTACATGCTGAATGGCCGCTTCGATTCCGGTTTCGCGCTCGCCCTCATGGAAAAGGACGTCGGAATGGCGCGGGCACTGGCGGAAGAGCTCGGCATCAGTGCGGAGGAGCTGGCGCTCGTCGGCGCCATTCTAGGCAAGGCCCTCGAGATGCTCGGTTCCTCGGCTGATCACACGGCCGTCTACGATTACGTCTCGAAGCCGAAAGAATGATGGGCGGCAACGCCGCCCATCACGAGGCTGTCTGGAAAGAACGGTCGAATTTCAGAGATAAGCAAACTTCAGCACGAACAGCACGGCCAGAATGGCAACGGCCGGCCTGATGTCGCTGAAGCGCCCCGCCAACAGCTTGATGCCCGTATAGGCGATGAAGCCGAACGCAATGCCGTGCGCGATCGAGAACGTTAGCGGCATCGCGGCGATCGTGATCACGGCCGGCGCGTATTCCGTCGCGTCGGAGAAATCGACCTCCTTTACCGCGGCCATCATCATGCAGGCGACATAAACGAGCGCCGGAGCCGTGGCGAAGGCCGGAATCGACCCCGCGAGCGGCGCAAAGAACAGCGCCGCCAGGAAAAGCACGGCCACCGTAACCGCTACGAGACCAGTACGCCCGCCGACATTCACACCTGCGGCACTTTCGATATAGCTCGTCGTGGTCGAGGTTCCGAGGGCGGCGCCGGCCATGGCAGCGGTCGAGTCGACAGCCAGAACCCGGCTCACCCGCGGCAGCTTGCCGTCCGGCCCGATAAGCCCGGCCTTATGCGCGAGTCCTACCAAAGTGCCCGTATTGTCGAAAACATCCACGAAGAAGAATGTGAAGACAATGGTGATAAGCCCTACTTCGAGGGCGCCCATGATGTCGAGCTTCAGGAACACCGGTGCAATGGACGGCGGCGCTGAAACGATCCCCTCGAAGCTGGCGATGCCCAGTCCAATGCCGGCTGCAGTCACGGCAAGAATGCCGATGATAATGGCGCCGGGAATACGGCGCGCATCGAGCGCAACCATAAGGAGAAAGCCGATAACCGAGAGTGCGACCGGCCAGCTCTTCAGCTCGCCAATGGTGACGAGCGTTGCCGGGCTCGCCTGAATGATGCCGGCGCTTTTCAACCCGATGATGGCGAGAAACATGCCAATACCGGCGGCAATGGCGAGCTTCAGCGATATCGGTATGCTGTCGATCACCCATTCCCGGATGCGCGTGAGGCTGACCAGCAGGAATAGAATGCCCGAGAGGAACACGGCCCCAAGGGCGGTTTCCCAGCTGTGCCCCATGCCTATCACGACACCGTAGGTAAAATAGGCATTCAGCCCCATGCCGGGAGCCAACGCTATCGGATAGTTGGCATAAAGGCCCATGAACGCGGAGGCGAATGCCGCCGCAAGGCAGGTGGCGACGAATACGGCACCATGATCCATACCGGCATCCGCGAGGATCTGCGGATTGACGAATATGATGTAGGCCATTGTCATGAAGGTCGTGACGCCTGCCACGATCTCAGTGCGCACGGTCGTGCCGTGCTGATCGAGCTCGAAATAACGTTGCAGCATGTTTCCCTCGTATCCCCGACTCGGATCACGTCGCGGGGACAATATCCCTTCCGGCACGCCTGAAACAGCTTCGGATTCGAATGCCGGATCCTTTGAAGCCATCGCCGCGTTCATGGCAGGAATCGGCAGCCCTGTCGCAAAGCCGTTGGTCGCACCATTCGATCTGGCGGCCTTCATCCCGACCTGAATACTGCAAGCAAGCCCGGAGCTCGCAAATGATCAGCAATATGGCGCTCTGTCGGGTCGAATTTGGGGGGCGTATCCACGCCAACGCGGCAGACGGTTTTCAACAGGTTGCGGGGCCCGGCATTGGGATCATGCAATCGGTCTGCTGCCTAAACCGGAGGCACTCAGACTGCCCTTGCCAATTGGTTTAGCGAAGTGTTAACCGGCTATGGATTTCCCTTGGCCTGTTCGCGGGACGGAGTTTTTAGTCAACTGCGACCGAATCCCTCTTTATTTAACCGACGTGATCCATTAAACGGCTGGTTTCACAATGCGAAGTTGGGGGGCCAGTCCACTGCCCAACATGCGAGGTAACGTGACTAGGACCGCAAGACGAAAGGAACCGAAGCGGATGGCCAGCGTGAATCTCGATAAGATGTCGCTGAAAGAGCTTCTCGATCTCGAGGCCAAGCTCGACAAGGCGATTTCAAATGCTCGGGAGCGCGAGCGGAGCGATGTAAAGCAGAAGATCGAAGCCATCGTTCAGAATGCTGGTTTTTCGGTAAGCGAGCTGTTTGGTGGCCGCGCACCGGCTGCCAAAGGGCGTCAGGTAGCTGCGAAATACGTCAATCCGGACAACCGCTCCGAGACCTGGACGGGCCGCGGCCGTAAGCCCAGGTGGTTGACGGCAAAGCTCGACAAGGGCGCGAAGCTGGAAGACTTCGCAGTACGCTGAAATCTATCCCAGGCTTAATGCGTTGAGGGCGTTCGTGCCAGGCACGGGCGCCCTTAGCTTTTGCAGCTTCGCGCAAGGCGATATTCGTACGACGAAGCATTCGAGCCAGATGCCGGCGAACGAATTGCTTGCTCTCAGCATTTCATCTGCGCGTCAGGTCCTCAGAGAGCTGGCAAGCGGTCTTCAGTTTTTGATTTCAAAGCGGCTCCCTATCCGATCGGGGATTAGCACTCTCCCCTTGACAGTGCCAATCACCCGCGACATATAGCCTCTTGGGATCGGTCTGACGGCCGCATGATGTCTCTGGGCGTGTCGCCCGGTTCCCCTTTGCCGTTGCATCCGGCCCCTCGGGGGCGCCTGGCAAGCAAGTGCAACCCTACTCGGACAAAATGAGGTTGGAGACATGAAGTTTCGCCCTCTGCATGACCGTGTTCTCGTCCGCCGCATTGAAGAAGACACGAAAACCGCGGGCGGCATAATCATCCCCGATACCGCCAAGGAAAAGCCGATGCAGGGAGAGGTCCTTTCCGTGGGACCTGGGGCACGCGACGAAAGCGGAAAGGTCGTGCCGCTGGATGTAAAGGTCGGCGATCGCGTTCTGTTCGGCAAATGGTCCGGCACGGAAGTGAAAATCGAGGGTGAAGACCTGCTCATCATGAAAGAGAGCGACATCCTTGGCATTCTGGAAGAGAAAGGCACGACCCGGGCGGCCGCCTGAGCTGGACCGCTCAAGACGATTAATTCGCGCCCACCTGGCAGTCACTCGCCCGGTGACTTGTTCCCCGCAAAAGGACCTGAAGGGCCTGTTCCCTCAACAATGGAGTTGCTTCCATGGCAGCGAAGGACGTCAAATTCTCGCAAGAAGCCCGCGATCGCATGCTGCGCGGGGTGGATATCCTGGCCAATGCCGTAAGGGTCACGCTCGGCCCCAAGGGACGTAATGTCGTCATCGAGAAATCCTTCGGCGCACCACGGATCAGCAAGGATGGCGTGACCGTTGCCAAGGAAATCGAGCTCGAAGACAAGTTCGAAAACATGGGCGCCCAAATGGTGCGCGAGGTCGCCTCGAAAACCGCCGATCAGGCCGGTGACGGCACCACCACCGCGACAGTTCTGGCGCATGCCATCGTACGCGAGGGTGCCAAATCGGTGGCAGCCGGCGCCAATCCCATGGACCTGAAGCGGGGTGTCGATCTCGCCGTCGCCCGGGTGGTCGAGGGCTTGAGCTCCAAGGCGAAAAAGGTCACCTCGAATGACGAGATCGCCCAGGTCGGCACCATTTCGGCCAACGGCGACGCCGAAATCGGCCAGATCATCGCCGAGGCGATGCGGAAGGTCGGCAATGAGGGCGTGATTACCGTCGAAGAGGCAAAGAGCCTCGAAACAGAGCTCGACATCGTCGAAGGCATGCAGTTCGACCGGGGGTATATCTCGCCGTACTTCGTTACAAACCCGGAGAAAATGACGGTCGAGCTCGAGGATCCATATATCCTCATTCATGAGAAGAAGCTGTCGTCGCTGCAGGCCATGCTGCCCGTCCTCGAAGCGGTGGTGCAGTCAGGCCGGCCGCTGCTCATCATCGCGGAAGATGTGGAAGGTGAGGCGCTGGCGACGCTCGTCGTCAACAAGCTGCGCGGCGGCCTGAAAGTGGCGGCCGTGAAAGCACCGGGCTTTGGCGATCGCCGCAAGGCCATGCTGGAGGATATCGCCGTTCTCACCGGCGGCACGGTGATCTCCGAGGACCTCGGCATCAAGCTCGAGAACGTCACGCTCGAAATGCTCGGCCGCGCCAAGCGGGTGTCCATCGACAAGGAGAACACCACAATTGTCGATGGCGCCGGCAAGAAGGAGGACATCGAGGCACGCGCGAGCCAGATCAAGGCCCAGATCGAGGAGACCACCTCCGATTACGATCGCGAGAAGCTGCAGGAACGGCTGGCAAAGCTCGCCGGCGGCGTTGCCGTGATCAAGGTCGGCGGCGCGACCGAGGTCGAAGTGAAGGAGCGCAAGGACCGCGTCGACGATGCTCTCCATGCGACCCGTGCGGCCGTCGAGGAAGGCATCGTACCGGGCGGCGGTGTAGCTCTCATACGCGCAGCAAAGGCGCTCGATGAGCTGAACGCCGAAAACGAGGATCAGAAGGTTGGTATCAGCATTGTCCGCAAGGCGCTGATGGCACCGGCTCGCCAGATCTTCGAGAACGCCGGTGAGGACGGTGCCGTGATCGTCGGCAAGATCCTCGAGAACACCGATTATGCATACGGTTACAATGCGCAGACGGGCGAGTATGGCGATCTCATGAGCCAGGGCGTGATCGATCCGGCGAAGGTCGTGCGGCACGCGCTGCAGGACGCGGCGTCCGTCGCCGGCCTGCTGATCACGACCGAGGCCATGGTCGCTGAACGGCCCAAGAAGGAAGCGGCGGCGCCGATGCCGGGCGGCGGTGGCATGGGCGGCATGGATTTCTGAGCCAATACTCAGAAATCAACCTGTATTCGGAGCCCCGGCCCCCACGCGGACCGGGGCTTTGTCTTGCCTGCTCGAGCGCAGGGCAGGCCGGCCGTTCACATCGGGTTCAGCTTCGTCCCTCCACAAAGCATCCTGGACACGAAAGTGTGATCGCCGGGGGACTGCGTATCGGTCCAGACTAGCTGCTGACGAAGCGCGAGACGCCCGGTCAGCGCAAGCCATCAGAGGAGGACGTTGGATGTTTCCCCTGAAGACCCTGATCCTTGCTGCCATCCTCGCCGTTGCGTTCGGCTCGAACGTGATCGCCTGCCCGGCGCACAACCACATGCAAACAGCAACGGCACCTGCTGCCGATGAGGCGGTCACGACCGCGACCGCGGCGAGCACCAAGGCTGCCCCGGAGACGACTGCGGATGCTCAGCCTGCCGAGGTGGCGGCTGCCGAAAAGCCTGTGACCCCGGCTGCCAACTGAATTCCTCACGAAACCAGCCGAGCGGCGGGTCCTATGGCCCGCCGCTCGCGTCATTGCGGGCCCTTGCGGGATTGCCCATCACGGTTACGCCGGGCGGGACATCCCGCGTTACGACGCTTCCCGCTCCGACAACGGCATCGTCTCCGATCCTGATCCCTGGCAGAACCAGCACGCCGGCGCCGATCCAGACATTCCGTCCAACCCGAACAGGCCTGCCGTATTCAAGACCCTGCTTCCGCAGATCCGGATCGCGCGGATGATCCGCGGCGAGGAACTGCACGCCAGAACCGATCTGGCAATCATTGCCGATCTCGATCAAGGCCACGTCGAGAAACACACAGCCGAAGTTCGCGAAGACATTGCGACCGATTTCGATGTTGTAGCCGTAGTCGCAATAGAACGGCGGCCGCAGCACGGTGCCTTCACCGATCGAGCCGAGAAGCTGGCTCAGAATGGCTGATCGCTGCGTCGATTGCTCCGGACCTGACGAGTTGTAAGCGCCGACGAATTTGGCAGCGCGGAGCCGGTCGCTCACAAGCTCCGGATCGCCGGCGTGGTAGAGCTCGCCAGCAAGCATTTTTTCCTTCTCGAGTCGTCCACCCTCTTCTCGCACGCCCTGTTCCTTAGCCTGCGTGTTGGCAGGAAACCGGCAAGGGTGCTTGAGGTTCTGAACTCGAGGTCAGCTATCCGTGGAAACCAGCCGGGTGAGCTCACTGCGGAGCTGCTCGCGATCCCATGAGAGCTCGGCTTCCAGCCAGCGGCGTTCGAGCTCGCCGAGGATCTCGCCGACGCGTGGTCCGGGCTGAACGCCAGCCTGCAGCACATCGGTGCCGCCGAGCGGGAATGTTGGCGGGTTCCAGCGCTCCGGCAGCGTGTAAAGATCGCGAATATCCGGATCAACCGGAGCAGTCTCCGAGCGCGCCCAGTTGATCAGCAGCTGCTCGCGCATCGCCTTGACGCCGAGCCGATAGAGGCAAACCTTCGCCTGGTGCTCATCGTGCCCCGGACGCGGCCCGTTCAGCGGGGCATCGGCGGCGCGCGCCAGCGTCTCGAACTCGGCGGTCGACAGGCGCAGCCGGTCCCGCAGCCTCACCGCGTCCTCGAATACCTCTACTCCGAGTGCCGCCAGCCGTAGTGCCGGCGTTGGCTCAAGTCCAAGCGCTCGTTCAATGGCCGCCAACCGCCGCATCATCTCGGGGCGCGGCGCGACAGGGAGCACGATGGTCAGCAGCCCGAAATCGCGCATCACCTCGATCAGCTCTGGCGCGCGGCGCGCTGCCAGCAGCCGCATCAACTCCTGGCGGATCCGCTCGCTGGAAAGCCGCGTCAGACCTTCCCGCTCACGCACCGCCGCCGCCAGCCCCTCCGCATCCGGCGGTCCTGTCGCGTAGACAGCCGTCAGCCGGAAGAAGCGCAGGATGCGAAGATAGTCCTCCCGGATGCGCTCGGCCGGATCGCCGATGAACCGCACGCGCCGGGCGAGTATGTCGGGATAACCGCCGAGCGGGTCATGGATGTTGCCCTGAGCGTCGCAGTAGAGGGCATTGATCGTGAAATCCCGGCGGCGTGCATCGGCGGACCAATCATCCGTGAAAGCAACCCGCGCGTGGCGCCCGAAGGTCTCCACGTCCTCGCGCAACGTCGTGACCTCGAAAGGCGTGTGATCGGATACGACGGTGACAGTCCCGTGCTGCAGGCCGGTCGGCACCGCCTTGAGCCCGGCTGCAGCCGCGAGCCGCATCACCTCCTGGGGCGGCGCGGGGGTAGCGATATCGACGTCAGCTACCGGCTCGCGGAGCAGCGCGTTGCGGACTACGCCGCCGACTGCCCGCGCCGGATACCCACCCGCCTCTATCGCCCGGAATACGGCCTGCGTCTGCGGACGCCTCAGCCACTCGGCATCAGCAAGGCACGGTGGCTGTGCGATTTCCGCAGACATCGGCGCTTCTCACTTGAGATGGCCTGGTTCGATCTTGCCATCCTTATAGACGGGCGGCTGGTACATCTGCCCCGGCTGGCCACCTGATACCGAGCCGAAGATGATCAGCGTCATGACCACCAGCGCCGCACCGGCCGCGACCAGCCAGATCAACGGCGCATCATCAAGGACATTGACGCTGGACGTCCCACCCTCGATCCGGCGCTTCAGCAAGATGTAGGCGACATAGATGGCCGTCGGCAGCAGGAACAGCAGCGTGTTCTCGATGATGAGACGGATCATTCGCCAAAAAGCCTTTCATGAAGATTCTTTATCATTCCCGCAGTCGCCCCCCAGATATAGCGATTGCCGAACGGAATTGCATAGAAATGGCGCAGGCGGCCGCGCCATTCGCGCGAATGCTGCTGGTGGTTGGCCGCATTCATCAGGAATGATAGCGGCACCTCGAACGTATCGGCGACCTCCGACGGGTCCGGCGCGAGCGAGAACGAGGGTTCGATCAGCGCCACCACCGGCATGATGTGAAACCCGCTGCTGGAGCGGTAGCTGTCGAGATATCCGAGCGGCTCGATATGGCGAGGCTTCAGGCCGATCTCCTCCTGCGCCTCCCGGATCGCCGTAGCCATCGGTCCGGAATCCACGGCCTCGACCTTGCCGCCCGGAAAAGCGATCTGGCCGGCATGGGTCGGCAGATGATCCGTGCGGACGGTCAGAAGCACGGTCAATTCCCGGCGGGCCACGACGGGCACCAGCACCGCCGCGGGCCGGGGCGGCTCCATGAGGGCGAGGTCTGCCAGGAGCTCCGGGTTCAGGTCGAAGTCGCTGCGCGCCCAGCTGCGTCCCGTGCGCGGGTCGAAAATGGCTTCGCTCGGCGCGGGATTGAGGCGCTCGCGGGCGAGGTTGCGGAACTCCGGCGCAGTGAGGCGGAGCAGATGGCTGGTCATGGGGCGCGACATGGCGGGTGAACCATGCTCATTCGCGCCCGCCTTTGCAAGAAGACGCGGCCGCCCCTCGCCGCGCTGCTCTCCTGGTCACGCCGGGCCGACGGAGCTTCCGCTACTCCGCCGCTGCCTTCTGGGTTGCCAGCACCTGGTCGGCTAGCCGGCCGGTCAGCTCCGCCAAGTGGTCGAACTGGGCCGTGAACGACCCCACCCCTGCCGTTGCCGAACGCAACTCCACGATCAGATCGTCCATTTCAGCTGCCGGGATCTGCGCCTGCACCACGTCCCAGCCGGGCCAGCCCTCGCGATGATCGAAGCCGAGGATCTGCCCGCGGCGCTGGGAAATGAGGCCGTTGATCTTCGCCGTCGCATCCGAGGGAATGGCGATTTCGACCGACATGATCGGCTCGAGCAGCACCGGGCTGCACTGCGGCATGCCCTCCGTCATGGCAATACGGCCAGCCTGGCGGAAGGCCATGTCGGACGAGTCTACCGTGTGGTAGCTGCCGTCCTTCAGCGTCACCGCCACGTCGACCACCGGGAAGCCGAGAGGGCCCTGCTTCATGAAGTCCTGCACGCCGATCTCGACGGAGGGGATGAACTGCCGGGGCACCACACCGCCCGTGATCGTCTCGGAGAACTGAAAGCCGCTTCCGCGCGGCACCGGCTTGATCTCGAGCACCACATCACCGAACTGGCCATGCCCGCCGGACTGCTTCTTGTGCCGCCCCCGGACCGTCGTGGCTTTGCGAATGGTCTCCTTGTACGGCACGAGCCGCCGCTGGCGATCGACCGCCACGCCATACTTGCGGTTCAGCCGCTCGAGCGCCACGCGGAGGTGCATCTCGCCCTGCCCCAGCAGCACGAGCTGATGGGTGTCCGGGCTCTGTTCCACAGAAAGGGACGGGTCCTCCTCGACCAGTTTGCCGAGGGCGGTCGACAGCTTGACCTCGTCCTTCCGGTCCTTCAATCCCAGAGCAATTCCATAGACGGGCTGCGGCGCCGCCGGGCTCTCGAGCTGGGCGACGCCGTTCTTGTCAAGGCTGATCGTGTCGCCGGTCTTGATATGATCGAGGCGCCCCAGGGCTACGGTATCGCCGGCCTTGGCGCCCTGGCGCTTTTTGGTCTCCTGCCCCACGACGGAAAACACACCGGCGATACGGTCCTCCCCGTCCGGGCCGACCACTGTGCCGCCGTCGGGGATTTCTCCGGCAAGCACGCGCGCCAACGACAGCTTGCCGCCGTGGGCCGTGTGGACGGTCTTGAACACGTAGGCTGCCGACTGCGCATCAGAGGATCCGAGCCGCTCCGCAGTCTGCTCAACGAACGGCGCCTCGTGCCGAAGCGCCTTCAGCAACCGGATGGTCCCGTTGCCCCGATCGGCCGATCCCAACAGCACCGGGCAGATCAGCCCTTCGCGCAGCTCGTTGGCGAGGTCGTCGAAGACCTTGTCGCGCGGCGGCTGCATGTCGGAGAGGAGCTGCTCCATCAGCTCGTCGTCGTAATCCGCAAGCTGCTCGAGCATGTGGAAGCGGGCTTCCTGCTCCCGCTCCATGAGGCCCTGCGGCATCTCCACGACCTCGGACGGCGCATGCTCGCGATAGACAAAGGCGCGTTCGAGCGCGAGGTCGACAAACCCGGTGGCGATCCCGTTCTCCCAGATGGGGATCTGACGCAGCACCAGCGGCTTGGCGCTGGCGGGCTGCAGAAGCGGCAATAGCTCGCGAACACCCGTGTCGAAGGTGTCGATCTTGTTGAGGAACAGCATGTGCGGGATGCCGCGATCCTCGAGCTGCTTCAGGATGAGCTGCAGCGCGGGCACGCGCTTGGGGTCGGGCTCGCAGACGACGACGGCCGCATCGCAGGCCGTCAGCGCAGCGCAGCTCTCATTCTGGAATTCAATGGAGCCGGGACAGTCGATGAAGGTGAATTGATCACCCAGGAATTCGATCTCGGCAACGTTCAGTTCGGTGCTCATGCCGTGGGCACGCGCCTCAGGGCTGCCGTCTCCGACCGTCGATCCTTCCGTTACACGGCCTTGGCGCGAGATGGCGCCGCTACGGGCCAGAATGGCTTCGAGCAGGGTTGTCTTGCCGCTGAGGTAGGGTCCAACCAGTGCGATGCACCGGGCGGAGCGGCCTTGCGGGCCGGCGGGTTGCCCCATGGGTGTCCTCCTTTGTAGGCGTCAGGACGCGAACCGCGCGCCCCGCGCCTCGGAGGAGCGCGGCAGGACCATCATGTTCGCGCCGCATGGACGAGAGCGCAAGGGGGGATTCGTATGCTGCAAGACAGTTTGCAGATTGCTGTCCCGCAGTAATCTCAGCGAAGCTCCAGGCCGAGCCAGAGCGGGAGGGCTGAATGGGACGGGTTCTGCTGCATTTGATTTCATGCAGCCTCGTGGCTGCTGGTGGTGCCCTGGTTCCGGCTCCGGCATTCACCCAGACAGCCGATCGCACAGGAGAGCCAGTGGCTGACAGCGGCCCGAGCCGGCCGCTGGAAGCTCCCGTGGATCTGCGCCCCCGGTCCGAAAAGTTCTGGCTCACCGACGACTGGTTCGACCGCGGGCTCCTCGAAGCGCCGACGAACCACGGCGTCGAGCGCATCGAGACCAGTTACATCAACCCAGCTGACGGGACCGAGGTGCCGGCCGTGCTGTTCCGGCCAACCGGCGGCGGGCGCTATCCGGCCGTCCTGTTCGCGCACGGCCGGCGCGGGCTCGACCCTCTGACCGAGCGCGTGCCCCTCGGCATTGCGGCACGGGGCTTCGTCGTCCTTGCGCCAGACACCTACGCGGCCCGGTTCATCGCGCCGATGCCGATCCAGCATCTTGCCGAAACCGAGCTCGACATGGGTGCGGGCCTCGATGCGCTGCTCGCCCGACCGGAGGTCTCGACCAGCAAGGCCTGTGTCGTGAGCCATACCCGCGGCGGCTACATGTCTCTCAAGATGGCAGTGACCCAGGGCCGTCAGGAGAACACGCTCGCGTGTCTCGTCGCCTACTACCCGCACTGGCAGCACCCTGCCGCACCGGAGCCGGATCAGGTGTATCGCCATGCCAGCGAGGTGGAGCAACTGAAGCTGCCCACCCTCGTCTTCATCGGTGAATTCGAGCAGTACCAGCGCCGCCGCTCCATCGAGAGCGCAGTGGCCGCGTTGAAGGCGGCAGGGCGGCCGGTGCGGCTGATCATCTACCCTGGCGTCGGCCGCGGATTCGAGTTCCGATCCGCGGATGTGCGCACGTTCGCAGACGACCTTGCCGCCAAGGATGCCATCCACAGGTCCGCCGTGTTCATGGCCGAACAGCTCGCGGCAAGCCCACGGCCATAAACGACGTCGGGCCGCAACGCAGCATCTGAAGGTGCACTGCAACAGGACAAATTACGGTACGGTTACGGAAGAATTAACTTGACGTGCGCTAATTGCGCCTCATCATAATCTGTCATGGAACTTTGTTATCCAAGCGGTGTTTCGGCTTGGGTCCAAGCGGTAAGCAGGGGCGTGGTTCCAATGGGTATCGATAGGCTCATCAAAGCCGCAGAAGCTGCCGGATACGCCATGGCGAACTCGGAAGACCTGCTCGTGCCCGTTCCGCCTCCGAAGAAGAGCGATCCGCAGCCGTGGCGCGCCGCAGAGCCGGCCCAGCGTGTCGAGCAGCGGGCCCTCGTTCCCGTAAAACCCCAGAACGGTTTGCGCGACTGGTGGTTTGCGCTTTCGAACAAGGCTATGGCCTGACGCCGTCCTGGTCCGCCGCTGCCAGCCATTCCAGCACTTGGCCGTACTCTTCCGCGATCCAGAAGTGGCCGCGGGCGTCGAGTTCGGTCAGCGTCGCCCCCGGGATGTCACGGGCAAGATCGCGAGCCGCCGAGAGCGGCA
>JAWLCO010000010.1:0-59745 GCA_041687075.1 Hyphomicrobiaceae bacterium
TGGAGCGTTACGAGTTCCTGAAGTGGGGCCAGGGCGCGTTCGCCAACTTCCGCGTCGTGCCGCCGGGCACCGGCATCTGCCATCAGGTCAACCTCGAGTACCTGGCGCAGACCGTCTGGACCCGCGATGTCGGCAGCGAGACCTACGCCTTCCCGGACACGCTGGTCGGCACGGACAGCCATACGACGATGGTCAACGGCCTGGCCGTGCTGGGCTGGGGCGTCGGCGGCATCGAGGCTGAGGCCGCCATGCTCGGCCAAGCCCAGTCGATGCTCATTCCCGAGGTCGTGGGCTTCAAGCTGACCGGCCGCCTGAAGGAGGGCGTCACCGCCACGGACCTCGTGCTGACAGTCACCCAGATGCTGCGCAAGCACGGCGTCGTCGGCCGGTTCGTCGAGTTCTATGGCCCCGGCCTCGACCACATGACCATCGCCGATCGGGCCACCATCGCCAACATGGCGCCCGAGTACGGTGCGACCTGCGGCTTCTTCCCCATCGATCAGGCGACGCTCGACTACCTGGCCCTGACGGGCCGTGACTCGAACCGCATCGCGCTGGTCGAAGCTTACGCCAAGGCTCAGGGCCTGTTCCGCACGGCCGAGTCGCCCGATCCGGTGTTCACGACCACGCTGGAGCTTGATCTCGGAGACGTGGTGCCCTCTATGGCCGGTCCGAAGCGACCGGAAGGGCGGATTGCGCTGGACAAGGTCAGCGCCGGCTTTGCCGCAGCGCTCGAAACCGAGTACCGCAAGACCGGCGACATCAGCCGGCGCCATCAGGTTCCAGGCAAGGACTTCGACCTCGGCCACGGCGACGTCGCCATCGCCGCCATCACCAGCTGCACGAACACGTCGAACCCGAGCGTGCTCATCGGCGCCGGCCTGCTCGCCCGCAATGCGGTCGAGAAGGGGCTTGCGGCCAAGCCGTGGGTGAAGACCTCGCTGGCGCCTGGGTCGCAGGTCGTGGCGGCCTACCTCGAGAAGTCGGGGCTGCAGCCTTACCTCAACGAGCTCGGCTTCAACCTGGTCGGCTTCGGCTGCACCACCTGCATCGGGAACTCGGGGCCGCTGGCTCCGGAGATCTCGCAGACGATCAACGAGAACGGCATCGTTGCAGCAGCGGTGCTCTCCGGCAACCGCAACTTCGAGGGGCGTGTCAGCCCGGACGTGCAGGCGAACTACCTGGCCTCGCCGCCGCTGGTCGTCGCCTACGCGCTGGCCGGTTCCGTCACGAAGAACCTCGCAACCGAACCGCTGGGCGTCGGCAAGGATGGCCAGCCGGTCTACCTGCGAGACATCTGGCCGACGAACCAGGAGATCCAGCAATACATCGCCGAGAACATCTCGCGGGAGCTGTTCAAGCAGCGCTACGCCGACGTGTTCAAGGGCGACGAGCACTGGCAGAAGGTCAGGGCCACACCGGGTCTGACCTATGCCTGGAACAGCGGCTCGACCTACGTGCAAAACCCGCCCTACTTCCAGGGCATCACAAAGGAGCCGCAGCCGATCACGGACATTTCCGGTGCCCGTATCCTGGCGCTGCTGGGTGACAAGATCACCACCGATCACATCTCGCCGGCAGGCTCGATCAAGAAGGACAGCCCGGCCGGACAGTATCTGATCGAGCGGCAGGTGCGGCCTGAGAACTTCAATCAGTACGGCACGCGGCGCGGCAACCATGAGGTCATGATGCGGGGCACGTTCGCCAATATCCGCATCAAGAACAACATGGTGACGGACGCCAACGGCAACGTCCGCGAGGGCGGCTACACGGTCCATTACCCGTCCGGCGAGACAATGTTCATCTACGACGCGGCCATGCGCTACCGCGAGGAGGGCGTGCCGCTCGTGGTGTTTGCCGGGGTCGAGTACGGCAACGGCTCGTCCCGCGACTGGGCTGCCAAGGGTACCAACCTGCTTGGCGTCAAGGCCGTGATCGCGCAGTCGTTCGAGCGCATCCACCGCTCCAACCTCGTCGGCATGGGCGTTCTGCCGCTGGTGTTCGAGGAGGGGCTGAGCTGGCAGTCGCTGGGCCTCAAGGGTGACGAGACGGTGAGCATCCGCGGTCTGTCAGACATAAAGCCGCGGGCGAAGCTGGCAGCGGTGATCACGTCCGCCGACGGCAAGGTGCAGGACGTGCCGCTGCTCTGCCGGATCGATACCCTGGACGAGCTGGAGTACTATCGTCACGGGGGCATTCTGCATTACGTTCTGCGCAATTTGGCTGCCGCAGCATGAAAAAAAATCGGAAGGCCGGCCTCTGCGCCGGCCTTTCCACTTTCGCTTGAACAGGGGCGCCTAACTCACCCATTCGTGACTGGCATTTGGAGGCGGAGAGCGGATAAGTCTCGCTCGAACAACTCAAGGATGAATATGAGTCGCTGCCTGACAGCGTTCCTTTCTTTTGCTCTGCCGGTCTGTGTGATCGGCTTGGCCGCCGGCGCATCGGCGCAGGACCAGCGCGCCGTCTCCGTCCTCGAGCTGTTCACCAGCCAGGGCTGCTCCTCCTGCCCAACGGCCGACGCGCTGCTGCGCAGCTATGCGGAGCGGCCGGACATCGTGGCTCTCTCGCTGCCCGTCGACTACTGGGATTACCTCGGCTGGAAGGACACGCTGGCCAGCCCGAAATTCACCCACCGCCAGCGGGCCTACGCCGATCAGCGCGGAGATGGCCGCGTTTATACGCCGCAGGTGGTGGTCAATGGTTCTGTCCACGCCGTCGGCAGCCGTAAGGGCGAGATCGACCAGGCCCTCGCCGAGACAGCCCAGAAGCTGGCATCGGACCGCGTCGATCTGACCGCCCGCACCGATGGGAAGACCATCTCTATCGAAGCCGGTGCCATCCCGGCGGGCAGCGTCATGACCGGCGGCACGATCTGGCTGGCCGTCGTTCAGCCGAGCGTCGAGGTGGAGATCAGGCGTGGCGAGAACCGCGGCAGGAAAGTCACTTACGCCAACGTGGTCCGCGATCTCACACCGGTCGGCATGTGGTCCGACAAGCCAACCACAATCGATCTGCAGCAATCAGCCGTCCTGCAGCAGGAGGGCCAGCGCTGCGCCGTGCTCCTCCAGGAAGGCACCGTCGGCCCCATCGTCGGAGCGAGCTGGGTGATCGGGCCGGCTCATTAGAGCTTTTCCGATTAAGGCTGAACTACGCCACGCTCGCACCCAAGCTCCCTCTTTCCGGCGGGGAGAGGGTCGGGGTGAGGGGGTTCCGACGATTGTTGCTGTTCTAACCCCTCGCCCGGGGCAAACTCCAGGGAGCTGGTGTGCCCGCAATCCTTCCAATCAGTGCACCCCCAGCGCCTTCAGCATCATGCGGTTCATTCGCGTGGCAAAACTGGCCGGATCGGCGAGCGTGTCGCCTTCGAGGATACGGGCCTCATCGAGCAGCAGTTGCGCCCACTCGGCGGCTTCGTCCTTGCCCCGGTCGGCGATGCGCCGGCCGATCGCGGTGATCAGCGGATGGTTCGGATTGATCTCCAGCACCGGCCGCGAGGTGACGCCTGTCTGCTGGCGCTGGAGCAGCCGGTCCAGACCGAGGTCCGGTCCGCCGCGGGGCGCTACCAGGCACACTGCGCTTTCGGTGAGCCGCTTCGAGGCACGGACGTCTGTCACCGCTTCGCTCAGAGCCGCGCGGAGCGCGTCCACGAGCGCCCTCACATCCACGCCCTCTGCCTCTTTCTCCGCGGCCTTGCTCTCATCCAGCAGGGGGATGACGGAAAGATCCACCTCGCCTTGGCTCAGCGACCGGAATGACATGCCTTCGAACTTGAGGTCGAGCGACGTCCAGAAATGGTCGATCGGGTCGGTGAGCAGCAGCACCTCGATCCCGCGGGCACGCGCAGCTTCGAGCTGCGGACTGGCGGCCAACCGGCCCAGGTCATCACCGGCGAGGAAATAGATCTCTTTCTGGTTGGGACGCACGTTCGCGACGTAGTCGGCAAGCGAGCGCCACTCTGATCCGGCAGTGCTGCGGAACCGGGCCAGTTTCAATAACTGATCCTGTCGCGTGGTATCCTCGTAAAGCCCTTCCTTCAGAACCGAGCCGAACGTCTCGAAAAAGACCTCGTAGGCCTTGCCGTCGCGCGACGCGAAGCGCTCAAGCTCGGTCAGCAGCCTTCCCGTGACAGCCGCCCTGATCTGGCCGACGAGCGGGTTCTTCTGCAGCATCTCGCGGGAGATGTTGAGCGGCACGTCCTCGCTGTCCACGACGCCGCGGACGAACCGGAGATAGGCCGGCAACAGCCCCGCATCCTCCGTGATGAAGACGCGGCGGACGTAGAGTTTCACGCGTCCCTTGCGGTTGGGATCGAAGAGGTCATACGGCCGCAGCTTCGGGATGAAAAGCAACACCGCGTAGGATTGCCGCCCTTCGGCCTTGTAGTGGACCGTCAGAACCGGCTCGTCGAGCGTGTTGGTGAGCGTCCGATAGGCCTGCGTGTACTCCTCGTCCGTCACCTCCGACTTCGCGCGATGCCAGAGCGCGCTCGCCGTATTGATCTGGCGCGCAGGTTCGCCGGGCAGCTTCAGCTCGATGGGAAACAGGATGTGGTCCGAGTAGGCCCGGATGATGCGCTCGATCTCGTCGGGCTCGAGGAAAATGAGCGCGTCCTTTTTGAGCTTCAGCTTCACCAAGGTGCCGCGAGGGGGCAGTACGCCCTCTTCCCGATCGGCTGGCGCGATCGAGAACCCGGACAGCCCGTCCGACTTCCACACCCACGCCTCACTGGAACTCGCCCTGCGGCTTGTGACCTCGATGCTTTCGGCAACCATGAAGGCCGAGTAGAAGCCGACGCCGAATTGGCCGATGAGCCCGCTGCCCTCGTCCGACTGCTGCAGCTGGTCGAGAAACGCCCGGGTACCCGACTTGGCGATGGTGCCAAGGTTCTCCATGAGCTCTTGATGACTCATGCCGATGCCGTTGTCGGCCACAGTGAGCGTGCCGCTCGCCTTGTCGGGGATGATCGCAATGTGCAGGCGGTCGTCGGCGTCGAGAGATTCCGGATGCGCGATGGCTTCATATCGCAGCTTGTCGCAAGCATCTGACGCGTTCGAGACGAGCTCCCTCAAGAAGATCTCGCGATCGGAATAGACCGCGTTGACCATGAGGTGGAGCAGCCGGCTGACCTCGGCCAGGAACGGATGCGATTCTGCAGTTTTCGTGTCCGTCGTCATGCGCAGACTTCTCGCGGCGACTTGAGATTTGGAGTCTTCAGGCGGCGAGTGTTCTAGACCGGGCCGGCAGTCCCTCGCAAGCGCAAGGGCTCATCTGGTTAATGCCCGCGGCGATACTGTCGAGCAGCGCCCGGAATGATGACAGAGGATAAACAGAAAAGGCCCGGTTCAGGCACGCGTCCCCGGCAGCTTGGGGGCTGACACCCGGAGTCAGCCTGGGAACCGGGCCGGGGCAACAATTCGAGACTGTCCCTGATTCGCGGCGACACCGCGGCTTTCCTGCGGCCATGGCGCGGCATGACGCTCACATTTCCTGAGGGGAACACCGCGGGATGGGGAGAAAGGGGCCCGGTCCACGGGGGAAGCTCGGGGGACTTTGGGGGCAACAGCTCCGAGCAGTTGGACCGGGCCAGGGGCAACATTTGGACAGCATACTCACCAATGGGGCATGCAGTGGGTAGGAGTATGGCCAGTTCGTGATTTTTGTTGCTGTTTGTTGCAGTTACCCTCGTGAAGGCGGCGCGCGCTTGAAATTCCCCCAAGCCCAAGCAACATTGAAGTAAACACAAGGAGGCGCCGTGAGCGATTCCGAGCCGATAGCGTTTCGCCCGCGCCAGGCGGGCATCTCGCGTCCTGGCACAGTGCCGTCTCAGCAAGGGGGGCCGGCTCAGGCGACAGCCATCTTTTTCGATCGCCGCGAGCTCGACGATCTGCTGGCCATGTATGGTCGCAAGGTCGCCGCCGGAGAGTGGCGCGACTACGCGATCGATATGGGGAAGGACAAGGCCGTCTTCTCGGTCTACCGCCGCTCGAGCGAGTGTCCGCTCTACCGGATCGAGAAGAACCCCAGGCTCGCCCGAAAACAGGGTGCCTACAGCGTCATCGCGGCCGGCGGGCTGGTGCTGAAGCGCGGCCACGACCTGCGCCGTGTCTTGCGCGTGCTGGAAGGCAAGCTGCGGCTGGTAGAGCACTGAACCCGGCGGGCGCGACGCTTGCGGCGGCTTGCACCCAGAGTGCTCGGGCCTTCTCTATTGCCTGGGCGGATCGACGGCGTGCCGTGGCGGGGTGCGGTCCCCGTCGCCAAGGGTCCGCTGCATCATGACCGTGTCGAGCCAACGGCCGTGTTTGTAGCCGACGGAGTGCACCGTCCCGCAGAACGTGAACCCGAGCGAGCGGTGCAGACCGATCGAGGCCCGCTGTCCGGAGTCGCCGATGACTGCGATCATCTGCCGGAAGCCCTGGGCCGTGCATAGCTCAATCAGTCTGACAAGCAGCGCTCGCCCCAGGCCCTGCCCGTGGTGGTCCGGGGCCACGTAGATGGAGTTCTCGACGCTGAAGCGGTAGGCCGGACGCGGCCGGAATGCGTTCGCGTAACCGTATCCGGCAACCACGCCGTCGCTTTCCGCGACGAGGTATGGATAGCCGCCGCCGGTGATCGCCTCGAAACGGCGTCGCATCTCATCCTCGGTGGGCGGCTCGAGCTCGAAACTCGCCGTCCCCGATATGACGGCTGGCCGGTAAATCGCTGTGATGGCGGGGATATCCTCGAGTGTCGCCGATCTCAGGTGAATTTCGGCCATTTGCTGCCCCCACGATAAATTGCGTCAATTCCATTTGGCCCGCCAGAAAAGCGGCGCTATGCCCAAAATAAAAGGGCCCCGCTGAGCGGGGCCCTTTCGATGCGGCATAGCGGCCGATCCGGTACTTACTCGCGCTCGCCGAACAGGTAGAGCAACGAGGTGAACATGTTGATGAAGTCGAGGTACAGGCTCAGCGCACCCATGATGGCCGTCTTCGCCGCCATCTCCGCGCTGCCGGCGACAGCGTAGTAGCCGTCCTTGATCCGCTGCGTGTCGTAAGCCGTCAGACCGGCGAACACCAGCACGCCCATTACCGAGAGGGCGAACTGCAGCGCGCTCGACTGCAGGAACAGGTTGACCAGCGCGGCGAGGATGATGCCGATCAGGCCCATGAAGAGGAACGTGCCCCAGCCGGACAGATCCTTGCGGGTCGTGTAGCCCCACAGGCTGAGCCCGCCGAATGCAGCCGCGGTGATGAAGAAGACGCGCGTGATCGAGGCGCCCGTGTAGACGAGGAAGATCGTCGACAGCGACGCACCCATGACCGCTGCGAACAGCCAGAACGTGATCTGCGCTGCGCTGACGCTCATCTGGTAGACGCGCATCGAGAGGAAGAACACGAAGCCGAGCGGCGCCAGCATCAGCACCCAGCGCAGCGGGCTGACGTAGAGCAGGCGGCCGAACTCGGTCAGCATTGTGCCGTTGCCCAGCCGGGCAACAGCCGAGCCGGGGTCACCCGTGACCGCGGCGCTGAACAACATGTAGGCGACGATGCCGGTGAGGGCCACGCCCGCCGCCATATAGTTGTAGACCGATAGCATGTACGCGCGGAGGCCCTCGTCGACCGCTACGCCCGTGCGGGCGGCGGTGGCGGATTGCGCATACCTGTTGTCGAATTGAGCCATTGTCGATCCTTTGATCGCTGATGCGAGCACCCAAAAACCGGTGATTTGCAATATGACCCGCGCTCGCGCCGCTTTCAAGACAACACGCACAAGTCATACCCGCTGGCCGGGAAGTTATGGTGTCATGTCCCGCGGCGCAAGGGCAATAGGCGCAGGCGTAAGTATTGGCTGAACAAAGGCTAATCCGACCGCAAATACGGGACGGCCGGCGCTCGCAACACCTGCCACGTCCCGAAACCACCGAATCCCATCACGAGAACGAGTGCCAGCGCGAGCGCGCCGAGGACTGCCGTTGACGAAAATGTGAAGTCGATTTCCATGACCTGAGTCACCACGATCCAGGCGGAGATGGTGCCCAGCACTGCGGCCACAGCGGCCGTCACCGCGGCCAGCACGGCATACTCCACGAAGTGCGATAGAAGAATTCGCTTCCGGATTGCTCCCAGCGTCTTAAAAATTACAGCTTGTTTGATGCGCCGTCGTTGCGCCGTCGCGAGAGCCCCGGCCAGGACAAGGGCACCGGCAAGCAGGGTGATGCTGCCGGCGACCCGGACGGCCGTCATCACCTTCCCGAATACGTCATTGAAGGCATCGATCGCATCCTTCACCCGGATGGCTGTCGCCGACGGGAACGTGTTCGAGATCGCCCGGGCGAGCTCCGCGTCCCTGGCGAGATCGGCATCGGGCGGCAGCGTGATCGTGGCGAGCAAGCTGTGCGGCGCCGCCTGCAAGGCATTGGGTGAGAACACCATCACGAAATTGATGGCGAGCGACTCCCACTTTACCTCGCGCAGACTGGCGATGCGGGCCGTAATGTTGCGGCCAAGCACGTTCACCGTCACCGTGTCGCCGAGGCCGACGCCGAGATGCCCGGCCAGCTCCGCCTCGAACGAGACCAGCGGGTCGCCGTCATAGTCAGCCGGCCACCATTCTCCGGCGACGACGCGCGAGCCTTCCGGCACGCCTTCCGAGTAAGTGAGCCCCCGATCGCCCGTCAGCACCCATTGCGCTTCCGGTGCGGGCTTGATCTGGTCCACCGGCCTGCCGCCGAGCTCCACGATCCGGCCCCGCAGCATCGGGGCATCGCGGATCTCGGAGCCGGGCGCCACGCGATTGACGAGCTGCCGGAACTCGTCCGCATCAGTCTTGGCGATGTCGAGCACGAAGTAGGTTGGGCTCGTCTCCGGCAAATGCGTCGTCAGCTCCCGAACCATCGATGAATCGGTCAGGGCCACGGCGACCAGCAGCGACAGGCCCGCGCCAAGCGACAGGACGATCGAACGCGTCAGCCCGCCGGGCGCGCCCAAATTGCCGATCGCCAGTGCGACTTCCGGAACCGTCGAGCGCGGCAGCCGCCGTGCGACGTATGTGACCAGCACGCCGAGACCGGCGAACAGCGCAAAGACCGCCACCAACCCAACACAGAAATAGATCGCGATCCACCGCACCTCCGAGGACAGCACGGCAAACAGGACCAATGCTGCCACGGTAGCCACGGTCAGCGCGATCACGCGAGGGCGGGGTCGCACCGGCTCCGGCGCCACCTCATCCCGGAACAGCACGCCAGCGCGAACCAGCTCTGCCCGCCCAAGCGGCCAGAGCGTGAAGACGAGCGCCACGAGGAAGCCGTACGCGGCTGCCGAGGCGATGCTCCACGGACTGATCGTCACCGTCGCGCGGATCGGCAGGGCATCGCCGTAGATCGCGTTGGCGATGACCGGCACGAGGTAGCCCAGCACGAGGCCGATCGCGACGCCGATGGCCGCGATCAGCAGCACCTGGGTGAGGAACACGCCGAAGATCATGCCGCTCGTGGCGCCAAGGCTCTTGAACGTGGCGATGACCCTTCGACGGCGGTCGATGAATGTCGCAACCGCATTGGCGACTCCGACACCGCCAACAAGCAGCGCCGTCAATCCCAAGAGCGTCAGGAACTGGCGCAACCGGTCGAGCGATCGGGTCACGCGCGGGGAGGGATTGCGCCGGTCGCGCACCGTGAAGCCGCTGTCCGGCAGGGCCGAAGCAAGCTGGTCGCGAAAGCGCACCAACTGCTCCTCGCTCGCGCGCCCGTCGGCGATCTTGAGGGCATACCGCCACCGCACCAGGCTGCCGAGCTGCACGAGGCCGGTCCGCTGCATCGTCTCGAGCGAGACGAAGACGCGTGGGCCGTAGGTGAGATTGTCCGTGATGCTGTCCGGCTCGTCCTCGACGACGCCGGTTATCGGCACCGTTGTCGAGCCCAGCGCGATGCTGTCGCCGACGCTGAGCCCCAGCCGCTCCAGCAGGATCGGCGCCACGACGGCGCCGCCCTGCTTGTGAATGGCCTCCGCGAAGCCGGCGCCGCCCTGCATCTGAACCGCCCCGACCAGCGGATAAGCCGTGTCGACGCCCTTCAGCTCGGCGAGCGCCTGATCCTGACCGTCGATCCGGCGCGCCATGGTCCGCATGGTGGCCATCGCGGCCATGCGTCCTTGCGCATTGAGCCAGGCGAGCTCCTTTGGCTCGGCGGGCCGGTGCGCCCGAGACAGGACGAGATCACCGCCCAGCAGAAGCTCGCCCTGTTGCTCGAAACCGCGCCGCAGCGAATCTGTGAGCACCCCGACCGCCGTGATCACCATCACGCCGAGGGCAACGCAGGCGATGAAGACGTGAAAGCCTGAAAAACCGCTGCGCAGCTCGCGCAGAGCCAGCCGCAACACTTGCGGCCCAGCGGATCGCGCGGACCGAGCTTGCGGCGCGATGGTCGTCCCGGCGCTCGTCATGCTGCCTCGACCTGGGTATCGCCGCCGACGATCCGCCCATCCGCCATGCGCACCGTGCGCCCACACCGCTCTGCAAGCGCCGGATCGTGCGTGATCAGCACCAGCGTCGCATTGCGCCGGCGGTGCAGATCGAACAGCAGCTCGATGATCTGATTGCCCGTGTTGCCGTCGAGATTGCCGGTGGGCTCGTCGGCCAGGATGAGCTGAGGCCGCGGGGCAAGCGCGCGGGCAAGCGCGACACGCTGCTGCTCACCACCTGAGAGCTGCGCGGGAAAGTGGCTGGTGCGGTGGCCAAGTCCGACCTCTCCGAGCATCTCCTCGGCAATGCGGAACGCATCCGGATTACCGGCGAACTCCAGCGGCAGCGCGACATTCTCGAGCGCCGTCATGGTCGGCACGAGATGGAAGGACTGGAAGACGATCCCGATCTCGCGTCCGCGGACAAGCGCCAGCTCGTCCTCGCCGAGCCGGGTAAAATCATGCCCGGCGATGGTGACCGAGCCGCTGGTCGCGCGCTCCAGGCCAGCCATGATCATCAGCAATGATGTCTTGCCCGAGCCGGACGGCCCGACGATTGCAACGGCCTCACCCGCGCCGATCTCGAGGCTTATGCCGCGCAGGATGTCGACCGGCCCCGCGCGGCTTGCAAGCCTCAGTCTCACGTCGGCAAGAGAAATGATGGGCGCTGCGGTTGCGGGCACGAAGGGGCCTCCGGAAGCTTGTGTCTGTCGAGCAGGCTATCTACTTGGAAGTTGGTTGACCGGACAGTGAACAGGACGGGAGGCGATATCATGAAGCGCCGGACTACGGCCCGCGCACTGGCACAGGTGAGCATGCTCGCCGTCCTCGTCAATGCCTGCCTGCTTTTGATGGCGGGCGCGAGCCATGCCCAGACGCCATCCGATCCCGTTCGCATCGTGGCGTTCGGCGACAGCCTCACCGCCGGCTATGGATTGCAGCCCAGCGAGGCCTTCCCGGCGCAACTTGAAAAGGCATTGCGGGACAAGGGCCATGCTGTCGAGGTGATCAACGCAGGCGTTTCGGGCGACACCACGGCGGCCGGCCTGCAGCGGCTGGACTGGGCCTTTCCCGATGATGCCGACGCCGCCATCGTGGCGCTCGGCGCCAATGACGCGCTGCGCGGCATCGATCCAGCCGAGACCCGCCGCAATCTGGATGAAATTCTAGGCCGGCTCGAAGCGCGTAGCGTCCCCGTTCTGATCGCCGGCATGAAAGCCCCCCGCAACTGGGGTGACGATTACGTCACGAAGTTCGATGCGATCTTCCCGGAGCTGGCCGAAAAGCACGATGCGCTGCTCTATCCCTTCTTCCTCGAAAGTGTCGCGATGCGGTCCGAACTGAACCTCGACGACGGCATGCACCCCAATGGCGAAGGAATCGCCGCCATGGTCGAGGACATCCTGCCAAAGGTCGAGGAATTGATCCGTCGAGTTCAAGCGAAGCGAGAGGCGGCGTCGGCCGACTAATTGGTTTTCCGCACTTAATCAAAACCCAAAGGTTATCCCGGCGCTCGTCGCCGGGATCCACGGAGCTTCTGGATTCAGCGTCCGCAGATAGCTGGATACCGGGGACAAGCCTGGTATGACCACTGTTTGTTATCTGGCACGGAAGACTTGACGTGAGCCGGATGACCGGGGGCCGCACGGCTGCGGGCTTTGCCTCGCGGGCGATAGGGACTAAATGTCTGCTCTTGGATTCCCTCGCAGGTCAATGAATGGTTCTTCTGCTCGATAAGACACCGCGCCAGAGTCCGCCTGCTCCCATCGAGGAGGCCCGGCCGTCGCTTGCCGGCCTGGGGCGCGATGGCTTGCGGGAAGCGCTGGCCGCAATCGGCGTCTCGCCGAAGCACCTCCGGATGCGCGTCTCGCAACTCTGGAGCTGGATCTACGTCCGCGGTGTCACCTCCTTCGATCAGATGACCGACATCTCGAAGGACCTCCGCGCGCGGCTGGAGGCCACCTACTCTCTGGCGCGGCCGGAGATCGTCTCCGAGCAGGTTTCGGTCGACGGCACTCGGAAATGGCTGCTGCGGCTGCCGAGGCGAGGCCGCGAGGCGCAGGCCCCGGAAATCGAGACGGTCTACATTCCTGAAACCGACCGCGGCACGCTCTGTATCTCTAGTCAGGTCGGCTGTACGCTCAACTGCTCCTTCTGCCACACGGGCACGCAGCGGCTGGTGCGCAATCTCGAAGCGCAGGAGATCGTGGGCCAGATCATGCTGGCGCGCGACCGCATCGGCGACTGGCCCGGCGCGGCGAGACCCAATGACGGCCGCCTGCTGCCCAGCACAGAACGCAAGATCACCAACATCGTCTTGATGGGCATGGGCGAGCCGCTCTACAATTTCGACAACGTGAAAGCGGCCATGGACATCGCCGCCGACGGCGAGGGACTGTCCGTTTCCAGGCGTCGCATTACGCTGTCGACCTCGGGCGTCGTGCCGGAAATCCCCCGCTGGGGCGCTGAGAGCGGGACGATGCTCGCCATTTCGCTGCACGCCACCCGCGACGACCTTCGGGACGAGCTGGTACCGATCAACAAGAAGTATCCGATCGCCGAGCTGATGGCCGCCTGCCGCGCCTATCCGGGTCTCTCCAACGCCAAGCGCATCACCTTCGAGTACGTGATGCTGAAGGGCGTCAACGATGGCCTCGGCGATGCCAAGGCCCTGGTGAAGCTGCTGCAGGGCATTCCGGCCAAGATCAATCTCATCCCGTTCAACCCGTGGCCCGGCACGACGTACGAGTGCTCGGACTGGGAGCAGATCGAGCGCTTCGCCGAGGTCGTGAACCGGGCGGGCTACGCGAGCCCCGTCCGCACCCCGCGCGGCCGCGACATTCTCGCCGCCTGCGGCCAGCTCAAATCAGAGAGCACGCGGCTGAGAGCCAGCGCCCTCCGTACAGCCGAATCGACGGGGAGCTGAGCCGGATGTTCTGGTCGACGCTCTGGCGGGTCATCGTCGTGCCGGTGGCGTTTGTGATTTCGGCGCTGTTCGCCGGGCTCGTTCTCGTCACACTGGGCATGGAGCGGGTCACCCATGCCTTCCACGGCCAGTACGTTGACGAGGCGGATCACGTCGTGGCGTTGTTCGACCTGGTGACCCAGGGCGCGATCCTCGCTTCCGGCCTCACCATCCTGCCGGCGTTCCTGATCGTTCTGATCGGCGAGGTCGCGCGCATTCGATCTTCGCTTTATTACATCATCGGCGGCGGCGTGGCGCTGGTTGCGGTGCCGTTGCTGGCGCACTTCGGATCGGCAGGTCTCGTTCTGCCGAGCCCTGCCGTCTGGCAGGTGTTCGCGACGGCAGGGTTCGCGGGCGGCTTCGTTTACTGGCTGCTCGCGGGGCGGCGCGCCTGAACGCAAGCGCCAGACAAGGCCAGAATCGGGGGAGATGAATGCTGGCGGCCGTATTCCGATGCCTGGCCGGTTACGTCGTTGCCTGCATCGCCGCCGGCGTCATCCAGGTCTTTTTCGTGCTGCCGCCGTCTGAACTCGCTTTCGCCGGAACGGATCGCCTGACTGCCGCAGGCATCTGGCTGCTGCTGGCCACCCTGCACAGCGGCATCTTCGGGGCGCCGTTCGCCACTATTGCGCTTGTTGTCGCCGAGTGGCGCCGTCTGAGAAGCCCCATCTACTATGCCGCTGCCGGGTTCGGCATTTCCATGGTCGGCTATCTCACGCAAATCACAGGTCATGGATTCGAGCAGTCCGTTGCCGTCATTCTATACCTCCTTGCCGGGTTCGCGGCTGCCGGTGTGACCGCGGGTCTGGCCTATTGGCTGCTGGCCGGCCGCCATGCAGGACGGCGCGGCAAACGAAAAGCTCGCGCGGAAGGTTAACGCTGCACCGCAATAGACTTGCTGCACTGCGAAATGCGCGGTATTCGTCTTTCCTGGCTTTCGGGAGGACGTGGCATGTTCGGTTTCGATGACCAATTGCATCTGGCGAAGGCCTGGGGTGACGCAGTGCTCGCGTACATGACGGCCGCTTCGCAAATCACGACGTCCATGCTGGGACCGCTGCAGCAGGGCAGCTCCGTTTTCTCTCCCGCAAGAACTGATCCGGAGCCATCCGTCACACGGGTGCAGGGCTGGTCTGGCAGATCCGCGCCGCCGACGGGCACCTCATGGTACCGCCCGCCCGAGCACAGCCCATTCGAGCCCTCGTGGCTGAGCCTGGCCTGGGTGACGCCATTGGCGTCGCCGATGGCGATGACACCGCAGGCCATGCTGGGACCGCTGCAGCCATTGGAAGCCTGGTCCAGGCTGCTGCAAGCGTCCACTCCGTCAATGGCAATTGGCCTGCCCGCGACCCGCCTGCCCCTCAATCCGATGAGCTGGCTCAGTCCCGTAAGCTGGCCGATCACCAGCCTGCCGATCGCGTTCGGCATGGCGTCCGCGATGCTTGGCTCCGCGCCCGGGCACGCCCCTCCGGCCGAGGCCCCACAGTTCGCAGCCTACCGCTCGGATAGCGGTCACGCCGTGGCGCAGATCACCTTCCCGAACAACCTCGTCGCCGCCGTCGCCGTGCCGGAAAACGCCACCTCGCTTTTCGACGCGTTCTTTCCCTGGCAGCGGATGGTCCACTGACAAGGACGCGGCGAACAGGTCTACCTCTGGTTATTTCTTCGACGCTTCTGCGGACGTGGACTTCCTCGATTTGAGCCGGCAGTAGGCCTTCACCTTTCGACCGTCCTTCCGCGTCGTTGCGGATATCCAGCTGCAGTCAGCCTTGGCCGAGCAGGCCTTCTGCTCCAGCCCCTTGCAAGGAGAAGAATTCTCGCTCTTCGCCTCCGCGACCGATGCAGCGAGCCCGACGGCGAGTGCTCCGACGGTCAGGGCGTTGACCCAGCTCCGAACGCTCACGACAGTTCCCCCCGAACGTGATGACTACGGAGAACGTTCTAGCAACATCACTCTTCGCGGACCATCGTCGGATTTGGAAGAACTGCTGTTCCGGCACGTAAAGCCCAGTCGATGGCCTGCTCGAGCCGATCGTCACCCCAGAACAGCTCTCCATTCTCAGTCATGAAGCTCGGGGCGCCAAAGATGCCCCGTGATGCGGCCTCGGTCGTCTGGTCCTTGAGGCGCTGCTTGATGACCGGATCCTCAACACGCTCCAGCAGTCGAGCAGCATCGAGGCTGACGCTGGTAAGGATGTCCGATATCACCCCCGTATCGGATATGTCGGCGCCGAATCCGAACTCGGCCTCGAACACCTTGCGCGTGAAGGGATCGACCCAGCCCTCGTCGACGCCGATCAGCGCCAGCCGCGCAGCCTTGAGGCCATTCGCCGGGAAGGTCGGCGGCATGACGAACGGCAGGCCGCGGTCGGATGCCAGCCGCTGCATATCGCGGACCATGTACCGGCCTTTGGCCGGGTAGAGATTGAACGGCGACGTGTTCCAGCCCTGTGATTTGAAGATGGGTCCCAGCAGGAATGGCCGCCAGACCACCTCGATGCCTGCTTTCGCCGCCAGATCGGAAATCCGCATCGCGGACAGATAGGAGTAGTTGGAGGCGAACTCGTACCAGAACTCCAGGCGCGGCATGGGCAGGCCCTCTCGGCAGGTGCAAACGCCGACAACTTACCACCTGACCGCCACCCTGAGACAATAGGGCGGGCCACGCTCTCGAAAGCGCCCCTTGGCCGCCGGCGGAAGGCCAGCCTATAGTGCGCCGCACTTCACGACATGGGCAGGGCGAACAATGGCTGCGAAGACCGGAGACAAGGTCAACAAGGTGGTGCTCGCGTACTCGGGCGGGCTCGATACGTCGATCATCCTCAAGTGGCTGCAGGAAACCTACGGCTGCGAGGTGGTGACCTTCACGGCCGACCTTGGCCAGGGAGAGGAGCTGGAGCCGGCGCGCCACAAGGCGGAGCTGCTGGGCATCAAGCCCGAGCACATCTTCATCGAGGACCTCAGGGAAGAATTCGTCCGCGATTACGTCTTCCCTATGTTCCGCGCCAACGCGCTCTACGAGGGCGTCTACCTGCTCGGCACGTCCATCGCACGCCCGCTGATCGCCAAGAAACAGATCGAGATCGCGCGACAGACCGGGGCCGATGCCGTCTGCCATGGTGCGACCGGCAAGGGCAACGACCAGGTCCGCTTCGAGCTCAGCTACTACGCCCTCGAACCCAATATTCGCATCGTTGCCCCGTGGCGCGAGTGGGCCTTCAAAGGTCGCGAGGAGCTGCTGGACTTCGCCCGCAAGCACCAGATCCCCATCGCCAAGGACAAGGAAGGCGAGGCGCCGTTCTCCGTCGATGCCAACCTGCTGCACTCCTCGTCCGAGGGGAAAGTGCTGGAGGACCCCGGCGCCGACCCGCCGTCCACCGTCTTCCAGCGCACGATCGACCCAGAGCAGGCGCCGGACAAGCCGACCATCATCAGCATCGGCTTCGAGCGCGGCGATGCGGTCAGCCTCAACGGCGAGCGGCTGTCGCCGGCCACGCTTCTGGCCCGCCTCAACGACCTTGGCCGCGATAACGGCATCGGCCGCATCGATCTCGTGGAGAACCGCTTCGTCGGCATGAAATCCCGCGGCATCTACGAGACACCCGGCGGCACCATCCTGCTCGCCGCCCATCGCGCCATCGAGTCCATCACGCTCGACCGCGGCGCCGCCCACCTCAAGGACGAGCTGATGCCGCGCTACGCGGAGCTGATCTACAACGGCTTCTGGTTCAGTCCGGAGCGCGAGATGCTGCAGGCGCTGATCGACAAGAGCCAGGAGCACGTCGAAGGCGAGGTGCGGCTGAAGCTCTACAAGGGCAACGTCATCGTCATGGGCCGCACCAGCCCGAAGTCACTCTACTCCTCGACCCTCGTCACCTTCGAGGACGACCGCGGCGCATATGATCAGAAGGACGCAGAAGGGTTCATTCGGCTGAATGCGCTGAGGCTGCGGACGCTGGCGATGCGGAATCGCGGTGGATAGAGCTGCCCGGCAATTGCGTTCCTGATTCGTTCATGCAAGACTGCGAACAGGAGTCAAACCATGGAAATGAGTGCACCCGTCTACCGCCTCGATCGAGAGAAGCTGATCGAAGTTGTTCACTACGTCTGCGCGAGCTGTTCCCCTGAGGAACTTGGCAGCGTGAAGCTGCACAAGATCCTCTACTTTTCGGACATGCTGCACTTTCTATCGACGGGTGAGCCGTTAACGGGAGTAGAGTATCAGAAGCAGCAGTTCGGACCGACTGCCCGCCATCTCTCTTGGGCCGTTGATAGGTTGGCTGCCCAAGGCAAGCTAAGAATTGAGCAGCGGGATTACTTCGGACTCAGCAAGACAGACTATATTGCGATCCAGCAGCCGCGGCCCGGGGCTCTCTCGAACCACGCTATTCAGATCCTGAATGATGTTATTGCGTTCGTCTGCTCAAGATCCGCGAAAGAGATCAGCGAGCTATCCCACGATGCGGCTTGGCAGGCTGCCGAAATAGGCGAGGTTATTCCCTATCATGCCGCGATGGGCCTGCTCCCCTGTGCCGTAACCGACTCTGACGTTGCCGCAGCCGTCGCAGAAGCGCGTCGCGTGGCCCCGATAATCGAGAAAGAGAATGCGCCAGCTCAAGTTCTCTGAGCTGGCGCTCGCCAGCGCGAAACGGCTGGTTCCCGATGAGAGTAGAAGGCAAAGTCTGATCTTTGCAATTCGCTTCTATCTCGAGCGTGACGGACACTTCCGATCGCGAAGATGTCCTGCATTCCCGGATCGGCCATTGTGGATCTTCGGCCTCGCGTCATTTCGCATCCTCTACGAAGACACCGACCCGATCTTCGTATGGTCCATGATGCCAGCGTCAGAAGCCGAGGCCGAATAGGACCAAGGACCAGATGCCCCTCCAGAACCGCGTCACGCCTGAGGGGGAGATCGTCGCAACAGCGGCGCGCGGGACCATGATGGGCAACCGCGGTGGTTGCCTGCACGGGCCGGACAAGAGGCTCGGACGCCGCCGCTGGGTCACGCGGCAGTGGATCTGCTGCGAATTGCAGTTCCGCGGCCGCCATCGCGAGGTAATGGCTCCAGGGCGCTATACCGAGCTGTTCTTCCTGGATGAGGCGACGGCGCTCGCGGCGGGGCACCGGCCCTGCTTCGAATGCCGGCGGGCTGATGCGATCGCGTTTGCGAACCTGTGGGCGCAGACCGAGGGGCGAACCGGACGCATGGATGCGGCGCACATGGACAAGGTGCTGCACACCGAGCGGCTCGGCGCCGGTGGAACGAAGCGCGTTCATCCGTGCCGGCTGGGGGATCTGCCGGCGGGAACCATTGTGCGGTTCGAGGCGAAGCCCCATCTAGTGGCAGGCGGGGAGCTTCGGCCGTGGACGCCGGAGGGTTATCTGCCTCTCGTGCAAGTCGATCCCCATACAATCGTGGATGTGCTGACGCCACCCAGCGTGGTTGCGCTTTTCCGGCTCGGGTTGCAGCCGCGCTTGCATCCGACCGCAGCTGCTGCGCTGCATGCGTGCCGCGGCCAATCAGCCAACTGACCGGCACTGCTGGCGGGATTGAACCAGTTGTGATACCTCGGCGCGTGATTTTCCGCGCCGCAACATGTGAGTTTCATGGACCTTCGTAACATCGCCATCATCGCCCACGTCGATCACGGCAAGACGACGCTGGTCGACCAGCTCCTGAAGCAGTCGGGCGCCTTCCGGGAAAACCAGAGGGTGGCCGAACGGGCTATGGACAGCAATGATCTCGAACGCGAGCGCGGCATCACCATCCTGGCGAAATGCACCTCGCTGGTGTGGCGCGACACTCGCATCAACATCGTCGACACGCCGGGCCACGCCGATTTCGGCGGCGAGGTCGAGCGCATTCTCAACATGGTCGACGGCGCCATCGTGCTGGTGGACGCGTCCGAAGGGCCGCTGCCGCAAACGAAGTTCGTCGTCTCCAAGGCACTGAAGCGCGGTCTCCGGCCCATCGTCGCCATCAACAAGATCGACCGCCCGGACGAGCGGCACCTTGACGTGCTGAATGAGGTCTTCGACCTGTTCGCCAGCCTCGATGCCACGGACGAGCAGCTCGATTTCCCCATCCTTTACGGCTCGGGCCGTGACGGCTGGATGGCGCTCGATCCGGCCGGGCCGAAAGAGAGCATGGCGCCACTGTTCGACCTGGTGCTCTCGCACGTGCCGCCGCCGGAGGTGGAGGACGGGCCGTTCCGCATGCTGGCCACCACGCTCGAGGCGGACCCGTACCTGGGCCGCATCCTGACGGGCCGGATCACCTCGGGAACATTGCGCCCGAACCAGACCATCCACGCCCTGCACCACGACGGGCGGGTGATCGAGACGGCCCGCATCAGCAAGGTGCTGGCGTTCCGCGGGCTCGAGCGCCAGCCGATCGAGGTTGGCGAGGCAGGTGACATCGTCGCCATCGCCGGTGTCACCGAGGCGACGGTTGCCGATACGCTGTGCGACCCGAGCGTTGAAGCGCCGCTGCCGGCGCAGCCCATTGATCCGCCGACCCTGTCTATGACCTTCCGCATCAACGACGGCCCGCTCGCGGGCCAGGAGGGCGACAAGGTCCAGAGCCGCGTCATCCGCGACCGTCTGCTGAAAGAAAAAGAGCGGAACATTGCCATCCGCGTCACCGAGTCCGACGAGAAGGACGCCTTCGAGGTCGCGGGCCGCGGCGAGCTGCAGCTTGCAATCCTGATCGAGACCATGCGCCGGGAAGGTTTCGAGCTGACGGTGTCGCGGCCGCAGGTCGTTTACAAGACTGATCCGGACACGGGCCAGCGGCTCGAGCCCATCGAGGAGGTCATCGTCGACGTTGACGAGCAGTACAGCGGCGTCGTCGTGCAGAAGATCTCCGAGCGCCGCGGCGAGCTGGCCGAGATGCGCCCCTCCGGTGGCGGACGCCAGCGGATCGTGTTCCACGTACCGACGCGCGGGCTGCTCGGCTACCAGAGCGAGCTGCTGTCGGACACCCGCGGCACGGCCGTCATGAACCGCCTGTTCCACTGCTATGCGCCGCATAAGGGCGAAATCCAGGGCCGGCGTACCGGCGTGCTGATCTCGAACGGCGACGGCGAGGCGGTGGCGTACGCGCTCTATAATCTCGAAGACCGCGGGCCGTTGATGATCGGACCGCAGACGCGCGTCTACCAGGGCATGATCGTCGGCGAGCACTCTCGCGAAAATGACCTCGAGGTGAACGTGCTCAAGGGCAAGAAGCTGACCAACGTCCGCGCTGTCGGCAAGGATGACAACGTGCTGCTCACGCCGCCGATGCGGTTGTCGCTGGAGCAGGCCCTGTCCTACATTGCGGATGACGAGCTCGTCGAGATCACGCCAAAGTCGATCCGCTTGCGCAAGCGCTGGCTCGACCCCAACATGCGCAAGAAGATGGAGCGCCTGAGAGAAGCACAGGCCGTCGCCTGAAGCGGGGAGGCAGACGCGGTGACCGGGCCTCGCCCAGCCAGCAGATTTCCTTGGCCGGATGGGGTTCAGGTCACCCCCGAGCATGAGCTGGCGGCGGCCTTTCCGGAAACCGGCGACGGGAGCCTGTTCATCACCGGCCGCGCCGGGACCGGGAAATCGACCCTTCTCCGCTGTCTGCGCGAGATCATCGCCGATCAGGGCATCGTGCTGGCGCCGACGGGGCTCGCCGCAGTCAACGTCGGCGGTCAGACCATCCATTCCTTCTTCGGCTTTCCGCCACGGCTCATCCGCCCCGACGACATCCGCCGCAGCCGCAATGGCGGCATCATGCGGCGGCTCAAGTTTCTCATCATCGACGAAGTGTCGATGGTGCGGTCGGACCTGATGTGGGCCATCGATCAGGCGCTGCGCGTCAACCGCGGGCGGCCGCGCGAGCCGTTCGGCGGCGTGCGGCTGCTGCTGTTCGGCGACCTGCATCAGTTGCCGCCCGTCGTGCAAGAAGCCGAGGTTGCCGATCACCTGGAATCGAACTTCGGCGGCCCATTCTTCTTCAACGTGCCGGCTCTGCAGGATGGCGCCGGAACCGCCTTTCTCGAGCTTCAGCAGGTCTTTCGGCAGGAGGATGAGGCACTCCTCGGCGTGCTTGATCGCATTCGCGAAGGCGAAGTCGGCGAGGATGAGCTGGAGCTGCTCAACGGCCGCGTCAGTCCCATTCGGACCCTGGCCGAAGGCGACCCGTTCGTCATCCTGACGCCGACCAACGCCGCCGCCAACCGCATCAACGCCGCCTACCTGCAGGCGCTTCCCGGCCGAGCCTTCTCCTATGAAGCGGGCGTCACCGGCGATTTCAGCGACAGCGCTCATCCGACGGACAGTACGCTTGTGCTGAAGGAGGGCGCAAAGGTCATTCTGCTGCGCAACGACCCCGACCGTCGCTGGGTCAACGGCACCATTGCCCGTATCAGCCGTCTCCATGAACGGCAGGTCTGGGTAGAGATCGACGGGAAGGAGCACGAGGTCGAGCCAGCCGCCTGGGAGAACAGGCGCTATGCCTACGACCAGTCTGCGCAGAAGATCGTCGAGACGGTCGCCGGCACATTCAAGCAGTTCCCTCTCCGGCTGGCCTGGGCGCTCACCATTCACAAGAGCCAGGGGCTGACGCTCGACCGGGTCTACATCGACCTTGGCCGCGGGACCTTCGCCCATGGGCAGACGTATGTGGCGATCTCACGCTGCCGGTCTCTTGAAGGCTTGGCTTTCGCGCGCCCGCTTCGGCCGCAGGACGTGCTCTTCGATCCTGCGGCGATGGGTTATCGCGACCTCTTCCCTGCGCTGGACGGGTGACACTGACGCGCTTACCGTCAGTATGCGACATCTTGCCCAACTACTGCGTTGCACAATTTTTGTTGCAACGCACAATGGGAATGTCTAAATGCTGATTATCGGATATGGCGGAGTTGAACTCCCCAGCTCCGCAGAGCGGAACCCCCGTCCACTTGACATCCTCAGGAGCAGCTCAATGAACGAGCAATTCACCCGCCAGGCGCAAGAGATGTTCAGCGCCGCCAAAGATGCCCGCATCCCCGAGAACGTCCAGGCTTTCGCCGAGGAGAGCGTAGCCAAAACGCGCGACCTTTACCAAAAAATGAATGCTGCCGCGAAGGACAATGCGAAGGCCATCGAAGAGGTTGTGATGACCGCTCAGTCCGGCGCCCGCGCCCTCGGCGAAAAGGTGCTGACCAACGCAACCGCCAATGCCGAAGCTGCATTCGAAGCCGCCCAGGCCATTGCGCGTGCGCGCACGCTGCCCGAAGCCGCACGCCTGCAGGCCGACTTCTTCCAGCAGCAGATCGCAGCCGCCAGCACCCAGACGAAAGAGCTGTTCGAGCTCTCGACCAAGCTCACGCAGCAGACCTTTCAGTGCATGAGCTCGGCGGCCAGCCGCGGCTATGCCAACAGCAAGATGGACGCCTGAGCTCCCCTCGCTCAGCGATCCCGCGTTTCGAGGGCCCGAAGCAGACTTTCGGGCCCTCAGCTTTTCTCCAGACGCGCAGAATGTGTGACTTGTGAACGCGGGGGAACGATTTTGTTACAAGGACGTTGCATAAGGTTCGGCTCCGCGCTTTATACTGGACCTATGTTGGGGTCCAGCTCACAAGTTCGAGTCAGACGCGGCAAGCCGGCCGATGCCGATCGCCTTGCCGAAGTCTTCCGCGAGTCCTGGCAGGTCGCCTATCGCGGCATTATCCCACACCTTCACCTCGAAAGTATGATCCGCCGCCGCGGCCCCGAGTGGTGGGCGAGCGCCGTGCGCTCCGGCGACAGCGTCTTCGTGCTGGAGGTGGGCCGCGAAATCGCCGGCTACGCCACGTGGGGCTCGGCACGCAGCCGCGGACCCTACCAGGGTGAGATCTACGAGCTTTACCTCGCCCCCATTTACCAGGGCCTCGGCTTCGGCGAGCTGCTCTTCGAGGCCTGCCGCCATGCGATGGACGAGCGGCGCATCAGGGGGCTTCTCTGCTGGGCATTGGCTGACAACACGCCCGCGATCAACTTCTACTGGCGCCGCGGTGGACGCCCGATTGCCAAGGCCTTCGACCGGATCGGCGGCGCCAAGCTCGAGAAGATCGCGTTCGCCTGGAGCTGAGCTGAACTTCGGGCGGATTTCTCGCCTGCGCGCGTGCCGTCAGGCGACATTCCTCGAGGCTGCGGCCGGCCAGTGATCGCGGCCGGGGCGAAGCTGAGCGGCCGCCAGGGTCGCCTCGACAACCAGCCCTTCGGTGCGAAAATCCACCGTGCTTTCCTCGGCGATGCCGTCCAGCAGCTCTTCGATCAAGAACGACCCGTAGCCCTTGCGGCTCGGCGGCACGACGGGCGGGCCGCCTTTTTCCTCCCACCGGAAGCACAGAACCTCCTTGTGCTCCCGCCAGCCAAGGCGGCCTACGACCCTGATCCGGCCAGTCGGCACGGAAAGCGCACCATATTTGATAGCGTTGGTGGTGAGCTCGTGAACAACGAGACTCATGCTTTGGGCAGCATTCGGCTTGAGGATGAGGTCCTCAATCTCCATCGAGACCTGGTCCGCATGCGCCGCTACCTCGACTCCGATGATCTCCTGCAGCCTCACGCCCGACCACTCCTGTTCGGTCAGCAGTGCGTGTGAGCGGGCCAAGGCGGCAATGCGCTCTCCGAACTCCTCGCGTGCCGCGTCCATCGGCCGATCCCCCTGAAAGGTGACCGCGGCGATCGCCTGCACGATGGCGAGCAGGTTCTTGCCCCGATGCGCAATCTCGGCCAGCAGCAGATCTCGACGAGCCTCAGCGAGCTTCTGCTCCGTCACGTCCATCAGAATGCCGTAGACGACGAGCGGATTGCCCTCGCTGTCGACCTCGGTCTGCCCGTCGAGCTCCAGCCACTGGGATTTTCCGGATGGGGTGAAATGGCGCAAGGTCATACGAAAGGCCTTTCGACTTCTCGCGCTTGCCATCACCTCCTGCCGAAACGCGTCAATGTCCTGCGGGTCGATCCGGGTCAGCAGCTGATCGATGGTCGTCACCGACCGGGTGAATGCCGCAAGGGACTCGCCACCGCTGGTGACCGAAACGGTATTCGTTCTGCAGTCCCATTTCATCGCAACCATATTGGCTGCCTTGAGGGCCGATCTCAGGTTGCGCTCGAACTCCTTCCGATCCGATTCGTCCCGCAGGATTCCGGTGAAGAACCGGTGTCCGTCCAACGTGAACTGACCGACGGCGAGATGCAGTGGAAGCGTCGTGCCGTCCTTACGGCGCCCGATCACCTGCCGGCCCGCGCTTGCAGGCTTTCTTGATTCGCCGCGAACCGGCTCCTCGGTCGCGGCATTCTTTTTCGACGCTTCCTGCTTTGCGAAAAGAATATCTGCATTCTTTCCGATCAGCTCCCCCTCGGTGTAGCCAAACAGCATTTCGGTCGCGGGATTCATATCCATTATCGTCCCCGCCTCGTCTGTCGTGATGATGGCTGCAACGGCGGAATTCAGAATCGCCTTGAGCCGCGCGACGTCGGCAGCAGGGGAGGGGGCGGCATGGCTCCACGTTCGCAGGCTGCTTCGAGACTGCCCGCTCACCAAGTGCTTCAACGCCACCCGTTTCATGCGACCACTCGCGTGCGCACCTAATGGGCGGCCGCGGGGCGGGCGCGACAATGCCCTTCTAGAAACAGGGCGTGGCTTATCGTTGCCTTCACCGCCTGCTCCAAGTAGGGCTTTGTGATGAGGAAGATCGGCTCGGGACGCTTTCCTGTCAGCAGGCGCTCGGGGTAGGCGGTGATAAAGATCACCGGCATGTCGAAATGCTCCTGAATTTGATCAACGGCATCAATCCCGGAGCTGCCGTCGGCGAGCTGCACGTCTGAAAGGATCAGGTCTGGTGGCGTTTCCAGGCTTTTTCTGACCGCCTGCTCGCACGTCGGCGCCGTGCCGATCACCTCATGCCCGAGCTGCTTCAATTGCAGTTTCAGGTGGGCCGCGATCAGCGGCTCATCCTCGATGATCAGCGTACGTGCTCCGGCCTGACGTGGAAGCTCCGACTGCACGTCCTCGATCATCTGCGCGAGTTGGGCTGTGGTAATGTCCAGAACGTCCGCGGCCTGGGCGAAGTCGAAGCCTTCGACGGCGGTCAACAAATAAGCCTGCCGCCCCAGCGGCGTGGGAATGTGTGAGCCGCCCTTCCCCGGCACCGATGGAAGAATGTGGAGGAGCCTTTTGTAGAGGGCCACTTTCGGAGTAACAGCCTCTTCGAGCAGATTGGGATTGCCGAGCAGGTCTTCCATCAATTGGACGACGGAAATGTCGGCCCGGGACTGATTGCCCGTGATGGCGCGCCCAAACCTCCGCAGAAACGGCACGTTTGCCCTGACGTTGTGCCGGATCGATACATGAGGATCGCTGATCGTGTCCAACTCGTCCTCCCCTGATTTGTCGGTCAGCCCTCGCTCCACAGTTCGCACAGAGTCTAAAAAAACAGTGTTCGCAATACCTGTCGCGCCTCTGCGAACGTTTTTGGACTGGACGCCAGTTTGATGGGCGAGAACAGCTCATACCGCTTCATGATCACCGCGAGCGTCTCCTGAACATCACGCGGCAGTGGTCGGTGATTGTCGTCGAGCCCCCGAGAGGTCCGAATAACAGCCTCGATCTGGCGGACCTGGCGCGCCTGTTCATGTTCGCTTGCGTACTCGCGTACCGCACGAACAAACCCTTCCTGGGGCGGCACGCCCTCTATTACCTTGTAAAGCGCCTCATTCTCAAAGTATTCATTACCCTGTCTGACGGACGGCGCTCTGATTTTCGATGATTTGACCATCGCCGGTGCCTTTCGTCCTCCCATTACGCATCCTTTTAGGTGAGGCCGACCTAAACAATGCCTTACCCGCTCATTAAAATGCATCCGACTGCTGATTTTTCCGGCAACTGCCTAAAGAGCGCCCGCGCCCTGCTCCGCAGGAATACCCAGCTGATCCGTTGCGTTCTTCGCGAGTTCACCATAGGAGCGTTGGCAGCCACCTACGGGGGCGCGGCATAGTCCCAAGCTGGAGGCGGACAGCCGCCCGGCCCGCACCAGCAGCTACGGAGCACCCTCATGCGTATTGACGCTGTGCCAATCGGTTTCGACCCGCCTCACGACATCAACGTCATCGTCGAGGTGCCCATCGGCGGCGAACCGGTGAAGTATGAAATGGACAAGGCGTCAGGCACGCTGTTTGTCGACCGCATGCTCCACACGGCCATGCGCTACCCGGGCAATTACGGGTTCGTCCCGCACACCCTGTCGGCAGACGGCGATCCCATCGATGTGCTGATTGCCAACCAGCGGCCGCTCATTCCGGGCTGCGTCATCAACTGCCGGCCTGTCGGCGTATTGCTGATGAGCGATGAGAAAGGCGGTGATGAAAAGCTGATCGCCGTTCCGTCGAGCCGCGTGACGGCCCGCTACGAAAGGGTGGCCACCTATCGTGACCTGCCTGAGAGCCTGGTCCGGCAGATCGCGCACTTCTTCGAGCACTACAAGGACCTCGAGGAGGGCAAGTGGGTGCGTCTCGACCGCTGGGGCGATGAGGAGGAAGCGCGCGAGCTCGTCCGGCAGGCAATGGCGCATCCGAATGCCCGCTAGTGTCCCGATTTCGAAGTTCGCCCATGCCCGATGCTGGTCTCGTGAGCGAACTTCGAAATCGAAAGGGACACTGGACTTATAGTGTTGCTAGTGTGATTCACATCGAGAAATTCGCTCGCAACCAAGCCGGGAGCACTGGCGAATTTCTCGATCATCACACTAGGTGCAATCTGCACCTTGATGCCGCCCCGGCCGTTCTAATCCGTCGTCGGCTCTGCTATACCGCCCGGCAAGTCCGGTGCGAGGAGGTGAGGCAGATGAGCGATATGAAGATCGCAGTGATGGGTGTCGCGGGCCGCATGGGGCGCGAGCTCGTGCGCGCCGCCCATGGCGCCTCCGGCTGCGAGGTCATCGGCGGCATCGAACGCGAAGGCTCGCCTGCCCTGGGCCAGGATATCGGGGAGCTTGCCGGTATCGGCACTCTTGGCTCCACCGTGACTGACGACCCGCTGGAGCTCATCGCCCGAGCGGATGCCATCCTGGATTTCACATCTCCCAAATCATCGGTCGAGTTCGCCGGCCTCGCTGCCAACGCTCGCATCATCCACGTGCTCGGCACGACCGGGTTTTCTGACGCCGACGAGGCCAGGATCGAAGCGGCGTCCCGCCACGCCACCATCATCAAGGCCGGCAACATGAGCCTTGGCGTCAACCTGCTCGTCGCGCTCACACGCAAGGTGGCGCAGGCGCTCGACGAGGAGTTCGACATCGAGATCCTGGAGATGCATCACAAGCACAAGGTGGACGCGCCTTCGGGCACAGCCTTGATGCTGGGGCAGGCCGCTGCCGAGGGCCGGGGCATCTCGCACAAGGAGCGGAGCGTGCGCGTCCGCGACGGCCATACCGGCCCGCGCAATCCCGGAGATATCGGCTATGCGACGCTGCGCGGCGGGAACGTGGTCGGCGAGCACACGGTTCTGTTTGCCGGTGAAGGCGAGCGGATCGAGTTGACCCATCGCGCGACGGACCGCGGCATTTTCGCCCGCGGGGCCGTTCGGGCGGCGCTCTGGGGGCGCGGCAAGCCGTCCGGGCTCTATTCGATGATGGACGTTCTGGGCATCTGAGCCGCCGCGCCCGGGATCTGAAACCATTCTGCAACAGAAGAGGCACAGGACAGGAAATGGCTGGTGACAACGTGCTCGTGCTGGTCCGACACGGCGAAAGCGAGTGGAACAAGCTCAACCTATTCACCGGCTGGCGTGATCCTGACCTTTCGGAAAAGGGCATGGAGGAAGCCCGCAGGGCGGGACAGCTTCTCAAGAATGAAGGCTACGAATTCGACGTCGCGTTCACGAGTGCCTTGAAGCGGGCGCAGCACACGCTGGATCTCATGCTTGAAGAGCTCGACCAGACCGGCCTCACCACGCATGCCGATCAGGCGCTCAATGAGCGCGATTACGGAGATCTTGCTGGCCTCAACAAGGATGACGCGCGGCGCCGGTGGGGCGAGGAGCAGGTGCATATCTGGCGACGCAGCTACGACATCAATCCGCCCGGCGGTGAAAGCCTCAAGGACACCGCGGCACGCACCTTGCCGTACTACGAGGCGAAGATCTGGCCCGAGGTGAAGGCCGGCCGCAATGTCATTGTCGCCGCCCACGGCAATTCGCTGCGCTCCATCGTCATGAAGCTCGACCAGCTCTCGGGTGATGAAGTGGTGAAGCTCGAAATCGCGACCGGCGTTCCGATCGTCTATCAGCTCGACGACGAAGGCCGCGTCAGGTCGAAGCGCATTCTGAGCTGATCTCGCCGCTTCAGACCTCAATCAGGCCATACGGCTTGCCGGTCGGCTTTTTGATGTGCGAGGCGACATTATAGACGGGGACGCCGCCCGGCGTACGGCCTTCATACCTGCCCTGATGGGCGTGGCCGTGCACGACGGCATTCACCTTGTAACGATCGATCGCCTCTGCGAGCCGGGAGGAACCAAGAAACGGAAAGATCTCCTGCGGCTCGCCCGCAATCGTATCCATAACCGGTGCGTAATGGAGCACCACAAAGACCCGGTCGGTATGCAACGCCCTGAGGCCGTTTTCGAGGCGGGTTGCCTCGTTCATGCCTTCGGCGACGAATTGCTTGATCGCGCGCTCGCCGAAGGCCGTGAGCATGCGCCGGCCAAACCCGCCGCCAAACCCCTTTGCGCCGACAAAACCGACGTCCCTGATGACTGAGGTCTGGCCTTCGAGCAGCACAACTCCGGCCTCGCGGAGAACCTGCCTCACTTCATCCGGCTGATCGGATTCGTGGTCGTGATTGCCAAGGACGGCCATTACCGGGACCGAGCACGCTTTCACATCCTCAGCCAGAATGCGCGCCTCCTCCCGCTTGCCGAAGTCGGTCAGGTCGCCGGCCAGCACGAGAACGTCCGCCACACGGCAGATCTCATCAAATACTTCGCGATAGGGCCGCACCTGGCCTTCTTTCACGTGGAGATCGGCGAGGGCCGCGACTTTCAGCTTACGAGGCATCGCCCGCTCCACCCCTCCCGTTGAAATCAGCGAAATTCCATTCTTCCACGTCGATGCGATAATCCGATCGAGCCAGCAGACCGCCCCGGCAGAGTCGCTTCGCCGACGGCGGCATTTCGAGCTGAACACGCAGCCGGTCCAGCAGCTCGTGCATCAGCCATGAGGGCACCGCATCTCGCTCCGAGGGATAGATCCAGCGGAACATGATGAGGTGTGACAGAAGGACTTCCCAGTGCGCCTCCATATTTGCGAGCAATCGGCGCCAGTCGATCTCCTCATGCGCGCGCAGGATCAGATGGGCGACATCCGCGCCGTCATAGCGATCGTGCTGTTGGATAAAGCACTTCGACCAGACAAGCTCCGTTGGTCCGATGATCGGCGCCAGAATACCCAGGACCTCGGCCTGGCGCGCGTTGGTGATCCATTCGTCCGTCACCGGCGTGCTGCCAGTGGGTGAAGCGAAAATCACGTCGAGGTAATGCACGCCCCTGTGAACCTTCCCGATCCACAGTTCGTCGTCTACCGACACGGCAAAGCCGCGGCGCTTGAAGTGGGCGAGCAGGCGCGGGTAGTCGCCAGCCTTGCAGAAGATGTCGAGGTCTTTGGTTTCGCGCGTGATCCCGGTGTAGGCGCTGACCGCATAAGCCCCCGCGACCAGGAATGGTACGTTACTGTTCAGCAGCTCGTTCAATGCGTCGCGATAGAACGTTTCCGCGCCGGCCACGGCGACACTGGGCGTTGCTTTCGTTGCGACAACCGATGAACCCGCGTGCCGTGCTGTGGCCTCGTTTCTTTCTGCCAAGAAGGTTCGACCCTTGCCGCCTGCGCCGCGCAGAACCGCCTTCTCGTCGGCGCCCACATCGCGGACTGCTCACCGATTCCACCGGCTGGAGTTCGTCAGTGCCACAGGAACAATCGACTGCGCGCGAGGTTCCCGCGCTTGGGGTCGCCTTCAGGGCCTGCCGCATAGGTGCACGGACGGCCTTGCCTCACGCCTACCCGATGATGTGGATGGCAAGCACCCCCCGCCGAATTGCTGCGGCTGAGAGGCCGCAATCCCTTGACAGCGCCGCCAGGGCAGCCACAACGCAGGTTATCCGTCACTTCAGGAGAAGCGCTGACATGCCTGACGTCAACCGCTCGCCCGCAGCCGATCGTGCCCGGCTCATCGAAATCGTAAAGGCGCGGTCCTTCGAGAGCGGGCGAGAGGTGAAGCTTGCGTCCGGCCGCACGTCGACCTTCTACTTCAACATGAAGCCGACCATGCTCCACGCCGAGGGCGGGCTGCTCATCGCAAATCTCATCCTCGACCAGCTCGAAGGCGTTTCCGCACGCTGGATCGGCGGTCTTGAAATGGGCGCTGTGCCGATCGCCGCAGCCGTGGCGGCCGTCAGTCCAGTCCGGCAGCGGCCCATCTCGGCCTTCTTCGTACGCAAGCAGGCGAAGGAGCACGGCACGCGGAGTCTGGTCGAAGGGCTGGCACCGGGTGAGAGCCTGAGCGGCACCCGCGTCGTGATCGTGGAGGACGTCACCACGACGGGCGGGTCCGCCATCAAGGCAGCCGAAGCGGTGCGCGCGGAAGGCGGCGAGGTGGTGCGCGTCATTACGATCGTCGACCGCCTGGAAGGCGCCGCGGACGCGTTCCGGGCCGCGGGCCTCGACTTCGTGCCGCTGCTGACGCTCGACGATTTCCGCTGATCACCGCAGGGGGTGACGAGATGACCGTATCCGACGAGGTTCTCGCGCGGTTCGCCGACCTGGCAACACCGACACTTGCCAATGCACTCGACGACGTCGGCTTCGACGGCGTGATGGCCGGTATCGGCCAGGTGGTCTCCGGCACCCGCTGCTATGGCCGCGCCGTGACAGTGATGCAGGCCACGGGGCCACGCGGCAGTTTCACGTCGGAGGACTTCAAGGTCGGCCACATGATCGACGCAGCAGGGCCTGGCGATGTGCTCGTGGTCGATAACGGCGGCTGCGCGGTTTCGACGTGGGGAGGCTTGGCTACGTTCGCTGCGAAGGAGAAGGGCATATCGGGCCTTGTCGTCGACGGCGGCGTGCGCGACCGCGAGGAAATGGAGCAGCACCGGCTGCCCGTTTTCACGCGGCACATGACGCCGCTGACGGGGCGCACTCGCATTCGCATCACCGGCATCAACGAGCCGGTTCAGTGCGGCGGGGTCCGCGTTCGGCCCGGAGACATCATCGTCGCCGATGGATCGGGCGTCGTCAGCATCCCAGCCGAGCACGCGGAGCAGGTCGCCGAGCTTGCACACCGCTATGCCGCCGACGACCGGCTGGCCGAAGCGGAGCTGGCCAAGGGCCTCTCGTTCCGCGAGGCGATGGCGAAGTTCAAACGGATCTGAGCGACGGGATCCCCACCCCGACAGAATCTACGGAAGTCAGTGGGCCATGAAGACCGGCAGCTCGGTATTCGAGAGGATATGGCTCGTGGCACCGCCGAAGATCATCTGCCGCAACCGGCTCTGAGTATAGGCGCCCTTGAGCAGCAGATCGGCGCCGAGCCGCTGTGCCTCCTCGAGAATGGCCTCGCCGGGCTTGCGTCCCCCCGGCAGTGCCGTGAGCTCCCGGGCCTCGATGCCATGAACGGCGAGGCAGTCGGCCAGCTCCTTGCCCGATGGCCCCGGAGCGACCGCACCTTCCACGGTCAGAACCGTCACCTCGCGCGCCTTGAGCAGCAGCGGCATGGCATAGGCCACCGTGCGCGCCGACTCGGAGCTGCAGTTCCAGGAGATGACGATGCGCTCGCTCAGTGAGCGGGGCGCCTGCGGAGGCGCGATCAGCAGCGGCCGGCCGCTTTCGAACAGGACCGATTCGAGAGTTGTCATGCGTGGTCCGGCCGTTCCGCCCTGCGGCCGGCCGACGACGGTGACGTCATAAACGCGCGCGAGACTGGCCAATCCCGCGTCGTCCACCGGGTCTATCGCTCGCCAGTGATGGCGCGGGCGCTGCCCCTCAGGCAGCACCGCCGCCGCCTCGCTGGCGAAGTAGGCATCGAAGATGCGGCGGGCCGTTGAGAGGATCTCCAGGTCCTCCTGCTCGGCGCGCGGGAACGTCACCGTCACGACGGGGTCCGGCCCGACTACGGAGATCTGCGGCAGCCTCAACGCGACGCCTTCGACCGTACCACCGAACCGGCCGGCAAGCCGGGTCGCGCACTCCAGCATCGAGGTGACGAGATCGTGTTTCTCGATGGGAACGAGGATGCTCTTCACAATGGCCTCCGCTGTGACGGTTGTATGTAGGTTTGTCTGACGGATGTGGGATAGTAACATGATTTGCCGGCCATAAACCCGGCTCGACTGCGTTTTGCAGTCCAGCTCGAGTGCGTGCCGCACAGCCACAGCTGCCGTCAGCCGCGACGCCGCTTTGGTCGCCGGACAAATGAAAGCCGCGGTGCCCGCCAAACGCAAAGGTGCCGGTTTTGCGGCCGTTTCGTCACAAGCGCCTAATATTGAAAGAGCGCATTCATGGTGCCGTACCCGCCGGTCTCGCCCGACCGGTCGACCGAGGCGCCCGCGCTCGCGGAGATTTCGCCGCCGGCCCAGGTGTAGCGGAGGAATCCGCCACCGCGGCCGCCGTCATATTCGGCGTCGCCCTCGGCAGCTGCCTCGAGACCGACCGATAGCTGGGGCTTGATGCGGTAGCCTGCGCGAGCGCGCGCGGCATAGGTTCCGCCGTGGACAGTCGACCAGGACAGATCGAGCGAAGACCAGGTCTGCGGGCCGATCTCCCACCACGTCTCTAGCGCGGCTTTAGCCCCGAGATCCGTGCCGATGACGGTACTCTCCGGATCCAGTGGCAGGAGATTGTGGGACTCCGCAGAGAGGCCCATGAACGCCTTGAGCGTCAGCGGACCGAACTGATGCTGATAGCCGAGGAGAAGGTCGCCGAAGCCGACATAGCCGCGAATGGTCAGATCGTATTTCGGATAGGAATAAAACCCGTATCCGCCGACCGCGCGAAGCCGCCACCCGTTATCATAGAGCGAGCTGAAGAGCGCGATCGTTACCCCCGAATAAACAGACCAGCTGTTCGCCGTAACCTCGGCCCCTGCCCAAAGCTCCTGGGTAGGCTGCGCCTCCTGTGCTGCCGCCGGTGGTGCGAGGAGAAGAAACCCGATCCCGAGCCCAAGCGCGCCACCCCGCCACGCGCACTTCGAACTGCCGCTCAGACGCCCCACATCAGTAACTCAGACGACGCGCACCCTGCCGGGCGCCAACCACACACTGAACGATGTTAACCAAACATTCACCTTGTCCTCAACTGCGATTAGACAGCAACGGAGCAATTTCAGCACGCGGGGTGCAGTTGAAGCGAGATACAACCTGCGATGGTTGAGATGTCTGATTGTGCCATTCGTCTCGCCTCAACCTGCGCAAGACTTGGGAAAGGAATATTTTCGAGGGCTCGCACGCGTTGATCGCATTTGAAGACTGGTTGCAACTCACAGACGCCGGGCTCTACTGCGCTCCGGGCGGCTTTCACATCGACCCGAGCCGTTCGGTCGACCGGGCCGTGATCACACACGGGCATTCGGACCACGCCCGGCCCGGCCATGGCGCCGTGTTGGCGACAGCCGAAACGGTGGACATCATGAAGGCCCGTTTGGGCGAGGACTCAGCGGGCCTGTTTCAGAGTCATCCCTTGGGCGTTCCGCTGCGGCATGGGGACGTCGCAATCACGCTGCATCCTGCCGGCCATATCCTTGGCAGTGCGCAGGTCGAGCTGACCTATCGGGGACAGCGCGCCGTCATCTCGGGTGATTACAAGCGCACTCCCGATCCCACCTGCGCGCCCTTCGAGCTCGTGCCCTGCGATCTCTTTGTCACGGAGGCCACCTTCGGCCTGCCAGTGTTCCGGCACGCCCCCGACACGGGTGAAATCGGCCGCCTGTTGGCATCCGTGAAGGCGTTCCCGGATCGCGCACACCTCGTCGGCTGCTACGGTCTGGGCAAATGCCAGCGGCTGCTCGCGCTGCTGCGCCGGGCCGGCTATGAGCGGCCGATCTACATGCACGGCGCCCTGAAGAGCATGACGGATCTCTATCAGGCCCACGGTCAGGATTTCGGCGAGCTGGTGCATGTCAGCGAGGCGGGGCGCGGCCTTGCCGGCGAAATCGTTTTGTGCCCGCCATCGGCCCTCAAGGACCGCTGGTCGCGGCGGCTCGCCGACCCTGTGACGGCATTCGCCTCGGGTTGGATGAGGGTGCGCGGCCGGGCCCGCCAGCGCGGCGTCGAACTGCCGCTGGTCATATCGGATCATGCAGACTGGCCGGAGCTCATCGAAACGATCAGCGAGACGGGCGCAGAGGAGGTCTGGGTGACGCACGGCCGCGAGGAAGCGCTGGTCTATCAGCTCGGACGCATGGGTAAGCACGCGCGCGCACTGGCGCTGCTCGGACGTGAGGACGAGGAGGCCGAGGATTGAAACACCTCGCCCGTATCGCCGCCCTTCGATTTCCGTTGCACTGGCGGAATCACTTTACCTCCTCCCCTCCCCCTTGCGGGGTGGGGTTGGGGGTGGGGGCGCCTGCACCGGAGCGAGGCCGCCGATGAAGGCTTTCGCCGCGCTGCTGGACCGGCTCGTCTACAGTCCCGGCCGCAATACGAAGCTGCAGCTCATGCAGGAGTACTTCCGCACGACGCCCGACCCGGACCGCGGCTGGGCGCTGGCAGCGCTGACCGATGGCCTGCCGTTCTCCTTCCCGGTGCGCCGGACCATCATGGAGTTGATGGAAAAACGGCTCGATGCCGAGCTGTTCCGGCTCTCGCGCGACTACGTCGGCGATACGGCGGAAACGGTGGCCCTGCTCTGGCCAGACACGGGGGAACAAAGCGATCCGCCGCGCCTGTCCGAAGTCATCAGCCGACTTGGCCTGATCGACGCGCAGGAGCTGGGCGACGCGATCGCCTCCTGGCTCGACCGGCTCGATGCAACCGGCCGCTGGGCGCTGCTCAAACTGCTCACGGGCGCACTGCGGGTTGGTGTTTCGGCCCGCCTCGCCAAGACCGCTGTCGCCGGCATGGCGGGGCATAGTGTTGATGAGGTCGAAGAGCTCTGGCACGCACTTTCGCCCCCGTATGGCCCCCTGTTCGACTGGCTCGAAGGCCATGCGGACAAGCCCGATATTGCGGGCGCCCCGGTATTCCGGCCGCTGATGCTGGCCCATGCGTTGGAGGAGTCGGAGCTTACAAGCCTCGATCTCGATGAGTTCGCCGCCGAATGGAAATGGGACGGCATTCGCGTACAGATTGTTGCCGGGCGTGGCGAGGCGCGGCTCTACTCCCGCACCGGCGACGAGATCGGGGCGAGCTTCCCCGAACTCATTTCCATGTTCCGCTTCGACGCAGTGGTCGACGGCGAGCTCCTCGTCGTCCGGGACGGCAAGGTCGCCCCGTTCAATGACCTTCAGCAGCGGCTCAACCGCAAGTCCGTGACGCGGGCCATGCTGGAGCGCTACCCCGCACACGTTCGCCTTTACGATGCTCTCGTCATCGACGGGGACGACCTGCGCGCGCTGCCGTTCATTGAACGGCGCCAACGGCTCGAGCGCTGGCACGCCGAAATCCGCCCGCCGCGGACGGATCTGTCGGAGATGGTCGAGATCGCCGACAAGGATGAATTGCACCGCATCTGGCGCGAGACCCGCGGCGCCGGCATCGAAGGCCTGATGCTGAAGCGCCGGGCCAGCCCCTATCTCGCCGGCCGGCCGCGCGGGCATTGGTACAAGTGGAAGCGCGCACCCATCACGCTCGACTGCGTGCTGATATATGCCCAGCGCGGCTCAGGCCGGCGGTCATCCTACTATTCCGATTACACCTTCGGGGCCTGGGTACAGCGGCCCGACGGCGGTCTCGAGCTTGTGCCGGTCGGAAAGGCCTATTCGGGCTATACGGACGAGGAGCTCATCGTGCTCGACCGCTGGATCCGCAACAACACCGTCGAGCGATACGGTCCGGTGCGCGCCGTACGACCGGCGCTGGTGCTGGAGGTGGCGTTTGATGCCGTACAGCGTTCGACCCGTCACCGCTCGGGGGTCGCCATGCGGTTTCCGCGGATTCACCGCATTCGCTGGGACAAGCCCGCGGAGGAGGCGGAGCACCTCGAAACGCTCGTCGGACTGATCGAGAGCTGAATCACAACCTCTACCCGAACTCCGAAGCCGCGCTTGTTGCGCTGCATCAATGTCAGCCCAGATACGTGTTGTATCATCGCCACTTGTCGAGCATAATTTGACTTCTAATCAGCAAGTGGAGCAGGGTCATGCGTATGGATGACAGAGGGGATCTGTCGGGGGGGCCCTTCCAGGGAATGCTGAATACCGCTTTTGGCGGTTTTACTGCGGCGGGAAAAACCTTCGAACCGTTGTTCCGGGCGGCAGCGCGCGGCAATCTGGAAGCCGTCACATTGATGAGCCGCCGCGCACAAGCCTACATGGAAATGCCGATGCGGCTGAGCCAGTGCCGGACGCCGCAGGACTTCGCGAACGAGCAGATGCGCTTCTGGCAGACGATGACGCGCGAATACGCGGAAAGCTCGCAGCGCATTCTTGGGGCATGGTTCGATGTTGCGCAGAAATCAGGCCGCAAGGCCGGCAGCCGCGGCGCCGAACGCGAGCGCGACTACATCACCTTTCCGGAACCCGAGGAAACAGGCAGCACGGCCGAGCGGCGCGCGGCCTGAACCAACTGCACTGAGTTAGCGATGAAAACAGAACGGCGCCGGAAACCCGGCGCCGCTCGTGAATGCTCTGCCTTGCGCGGTCAGCGCCTGGTGAGGTGCCAGAGTGCGGGCATGAGGCAGGCCCCGAGTGCCGTTTTGAACACCGTCGCCGCATAGAACGGCGTCACACCCAGCAGCCAAGCCTTCTCGTAGCTGCCGACAAGCTGCGTCAGCCAAACCACCCCGAAACCGAGGATGACCAGGTGGCCGAGCAGCATGGCCACGAACAGCCTCGAGACGGACCGGTCCCACCCCCGCTCGGCCAGCCAGCCGACGACGAATGCACCGGCCATGAAGCCGATCAGATAACCGCCGGTCGGACCGGCCATGTAGGCGATGCCCAACCCCTTCTCCGGCGTACCGGCGAACACTGGCAGCCCAAGGGCACCTTCGGTGAGGTAAAGAAGAACCGTCAGTGCGCCAAGGCGTGCCCCCAGCGCGGCGCCGAGGAACAGCACCATGAAGGTCTGCATGGTCATCGGCACCGGCCAGAACGGCACCTGAATTTTTGCCGACGCCGTCAGCAGCAGCGTGCCGAGCATCACAGTTGCGCTCAGACGCAGCAAGCTGTCCCGGCTTTCCGGCCAAACCGCCGAGAGGAATGTCGCGTTGGGCTGTGCATTCATATCCGAGCGCCCTCGAGTTGTTTCCATGGGTGACAGGCGGCCAAACGGCAGCCTCTGTGATCTGCCATGGCTTGCGCGCGGTGGCAATCACTCACGCGCAGAGCTGGGCTATCAGGTGCTCAGAAGTACGCGACTGTGGCGGCTCTCCGCCGGACCCGTGTCAGGCCTCCACCGGATCCTTGGCAGGCTGGGCCGGAATCGCAGGCACGAGCGGCTCGCCGATCTCGCGATCGCGGCGCCGCGGCTGGGGCGGCTGGAACGCCCGGCGGGCATGGACATCGCAATAGGGCAAACCGGGAACCTTGTTGCGATTGCAGAAGTGGAAGTCCGGCGTCTGCGGGTCGCCGATGGGCCAGCGGCAGCTCGCCTCGGTGAGCATCTGGAGCGTCTTGCGCTCCTCAGGAGGAATGACGACCTCCTCGGCAGGCGGAACGTAGGTTTCGGCCTCCGGCTGGTACAGCGCGCGGAGCGCCGGATTGCCAACCGTTCCAAAGCGGGTTTTGGCGGCGGGGCGTTTCGCTGTCGCTCCCGTGGCGGAGCGGGGACGCGCGCGGTGAGACTTCATGCGCGACGTGGTTGCTCGCCCGGAAAGTCCCAGCCGATGCACCTTGCCGATCACGGCATTGCGCGTAACACCCCCGAGGCGGCCGGCGATCTGGCTGGCACTCAGCCCTTCCGCCCAGAGCCGCTTCAGTTGCTCGACGCGCTCATCCGTCCAGCCCATCTTGTCGCTCCTTGCAGAATCAGGTCACATCCGATCCGCAGGCAGCGGACCGCACTCGATCGGCAAGCGACGGGGCCGCGTGACGCGAAGGTGCGCAACGCATGGCCGGCACGCAGCTTGGCCGCTACTGACGCTGGAACTGAGGGAACTCGAGACGAAATCGCGCCAACTGGGCGCGCGGGGCGTGGCCCCGAACTCTGTAAGCAACTCACTAAGGCGCGCAATTGCAGCGCGCCACCGCCCCATATCTCGCGGTGGGCAAGGCCCAAACTACAACATCGCGATTTCGGTCTACAAGGCGTGTGGGGGCACCCGAGCCCCATTGGCGCGGATTCGTGGCGGTCGGGCCACAGGCAAAGTCAAGTTCGCTGTATGTTTGCGCCCGTTGCTGTTCGCCGGCGGAGGCGCAGCTCGGATCACTCAGCCTGCGTGCCAGTCCGTTGACAGCCGGCGAGCACGGGTTGTATCCATAAGGTTCCACCGGGCCGCCACACGAGGGCGGCTCTTTTGCTTTGCTTCCCGCCTCAGGAGCTGCCAGCCATGTCGCAGCCCGCAACGGCTACGAACCTGACCGTCGCCAACGCGACTTCCCCCGGCCCCTCATCCGCGGTGATGGGCACTTACGCGCGTCAGGACGTGGTGTTCGAGCGAGGCGAGGGGTGCTGGCTGATTTCGACGACCGGCGAACGCTATCTCGATTTTGGCAGCGGGATCGCGGTGAACCTGCTCGGTCATGCACATCCGAAGCTCGTCGGCGCCTTGACGGAGCAGGCCCAGAAGCTCTGGCACACATCGAACCTCTACCGGGTCGAGGGGCAGGAGCGGCTTGCCGGGCGACTGTGCGCAGCGACTTTTGCCGACAAGGTCTTCTTCTGCAACTCGGGCGCCGAAGCGGTGGAGGGCTCGATCAAGCTCGCCCGCCGCTACCATCACGTATCTGGAAATCCCGAGCGGTACCGGATCATCACGTTCAAGGGTGCCTTCCACGGCCGGACCCTGGCGACGATCGCCGCCGCGGGCAATGAGAAGTATCTCGACGGCTTCGGGCCGCAGATGCCCGGCTTCGATGTGCTCCCGCTGGGAGATATGGCCGCCGTGGAGGCCACCATCGGACCGGAGACGGCCGGCATCATGATCGAGCCGGTGCAGGGCGAGGGCGGCATCCGCGTCGTCCCGGTCGAGCAGCTTCAGCGGCTGCGGGAGCTTTGCGACGCCCACGGACTGCTCCTCATTCTCGATGAGGTGCAAAGCGGCATGGGCCGCACGGGCAAACTGTTCGCTCACGAATGGGCGGGCATCACGCCGGACGTGATGGCGATCGCCAAGGGCATCGGCGGCGGCTTCCCTGTCGGCGCCTTCCTCGCCACCGCAGAGGCGGCGAAGGGCATGGCGCCCGGTACGCACGGGTCGACGTTTGGCGGCAATCCGCTGGCCATGGCGGTCGGCAATGCCGTGATGGAGGTGGTGCTCGAGCCCGGTTTCCTGGAGGCGGTCCAGCAGAAGGCGATCCGCTTCAAGCAGGAGCTGGCCCGCATCAAGGATGAGTTTCCGGACGTGGTTGAGGAGGTCCGCGGCACGGGCCTGCTCATCGGCCTCCGCCTCAAGCCGCCGGTCGCGGACGTGGTAAAGGCGTGCACGGCCGAGAAGCTGCTGGCCGTATCAGCCGGCGACAACGTGCTTCGAGTCCTGCCACCGCTCAACATCGGCGATGCGGAGCTGACGGAAGGGCTTGCGCGCCTGACTGCAGCGCTGCGCCGCGTCTCCACCAGCCAAGCCTGACGGCGCAGGCCGCCCATCCCCCGAGGTCCACGTCATGGCCCCACGCCATTTCATTGATATTGGTGACATCGATGCCGCAACGTTGCGGCGGATCGTCGATGCGGCGCACGAGATGAAACGCGCCGGCAAGGTGGTGCCGGCGCATCTGCGTCCCGACGGCATCGAGCAGGCCGTGCTGGTGATGATCTTCGAGAAGCCGTCGACCCGCACGCGCGTGTCGTTCGATGTCGCCATGCGCCAGCTCGGCGGTCAGACCATCGTGCTCAACCACACCGACCTGCAGCTCGGCCGCGGGGAGTCGATCCCCGATACGGCGCGCGTGCTCTCGCGCTACGTCGATGCGATCATGATCCGCGCCAACAAGCACGAAAGCGTGGCTGAGCTTGCCGAGCATGCCTCGGTGCCGGTGATCAATGGGCTCACCGACAAGAGCCACCCCTGCCAGATCATCGCCGACATCATGACGTTCGAGGAGCGCAAGGGGCCGATTACGGGGCAGACCATCGCCTGGGTCGGCGACGGCAACAATGTTGCGGCTTCCTGGGCCCATGCCGCCAAACGGTTCGGCTTCAAGCTGCGGATCGCCTCGCCCGTTCAGCTCAAGCCCGAACGGCCGGTGCTCGACTGGGTGGCGGCCGAACGCGCCGAGGTCATCGTCACGGACGATCCGGAGGAGGCGGTGGCCGGGGCCGACTGCGTCGTCACCGACACATGGGTTTCTATGGGGCATACGGATGCGCCCCGCCGCAAGCAGATGCTGGGACCATATGCCGTCGACAGCGACCTGATGCGCAAGGCGGCCAGCGGCGCCATATTCATGCATTGCCTTCCCGCTTACCGTGGCAACGAGGTGAGCGCGGAAGTGATCGACGGACCGCAGTCCGTCGTGTTCGACGAAGCAGAAAACCGGCTCCATGCACAAAAAGCGATCCTTGCGTGGTGCCTCGGGAAGGACTGAATGGCAGAACGCCAAAACGCAATCGCGGCCGGGCCGCGAGTCACTGATGATCTGATCATGCCGTTCCGGACCGAACGGTCCGGCATTTTTGGCCGGGTTGTACGCCTCGGCCCCGTTGTCGACAGCATCCTGAACCGCCACGACTACCCCGAGCCCGTGAGTCGGGTTCTGGGCGAGGCCGTGGCGCTGACCGCGCTGCTGGGCTCATCGCTCAAGTTCGACTCCGCTTTCAACGGTCGACTGATCCTGCAGACGAAGACCAATGGGCCGATCAGCCTGCTGGTGGTCGACTTCGAGGAGCCAGGCCGCGTGCGCGCCTACGCCAGCTTCGACAAAGATCAGGTCGAAGAGTTGGGGAGCAACACGCGCGAGGAGCCAGGCAGCCTGCTCGGCACCGGCCATCTCGCGATGACCATCGATCCCGGCGGCCATCTCGACCGCTACCAGGGAATCGTGGCGCTCGACGGTTGCGGGCTGAGCGAGGCGGCACACGCCTACTTCCGGCAGTCTGAGCAGATCCCGACGTTCCTTCGCCTGGCCGTGGCCCGTCATTTCGCGGCCGGCTCTTGGCAGTGGCGCGCTGGTGGCCTGCTGGTGCAATACGTACCGCCCGTCGAGGAAGGCGCCACCTCCGAGGATGAGAACGAGGAGATGCTGCTGGGCGAGGATGACGAGCGCTGGACCGGTACGCGCATCCTGGCCGAAACCGTCGAGGACCATGAGCTGCTGGATCCGACGCTCACTCCGGAGCGCCTGCTCTACAGGCTGTTTGCCGACGAAGGGGTGCGCGCGTTCCCGGCCGCCGGTCTGGAGGAGCACTGCCGCTGCTCGCGAGACCGGGTGAGTAATCTGCTCGGCAGCTTCGGCGCGGAGGAGCTGCGGGACATGCGCGAGGCCGACGGTGCGATCACCGTCACCTGCGAGTTCTGCAACAGCAAGTATCGCTTCGAGACCGAGGAGATCGCCTGAGCGGTGCGGTACGAGCCGCCCGCCCTCAGTTCAGGTTGCGCTTGGCAAACGGGCTGTCGAGTGAGAAGGCAGGTATCGCCACATCGAAGATGCTGCCCCGCCCATCCACCATCTGGTAGCTTCCGACCATGATGCCCTGCGGCGTGCGCAGTGGACACCCCGAGGTGTATGAAAAGGACTCACCCGGCGGGATAACGGGCGTTTGCCCCACCACACCCGGCCCGCGCACCTCCTCGGTATGGCCATCGGCGTCCGTAATGTGCCAGATGCGCGAGCGGAGCTGCACCGGCTCGTCTCCCGTGTTCTCGATGACGATCGTATACATCCAGAAGAAATAGTTCTCTTCCGGAGTGGATTGCTCCTCTACGTAAGCCGGAGTGACGCGTACACGGATGCCACGGGTGACGGCTTCATACATGTGAGGGCGCTTTCACGTCCCGGTGTCCCGGGGGAAGTGGTATGGCCATACTAGAATCCCGGCCATTCCGGTCAATATGATGCAGCAGACAACCTGAAAACCGGCTACACGACTGGCGAACATCGGCCATCCCCCGGTCGAGAGCTGAACACCATTATCGAGCTGAGGGAGTTGATGGCACCTCCTCTGGTGGCGCTACGCGATATTCATCTGACCTACGGCGGAACGCCCCTGCTGACAGGGGCCGAGTTGGCCGTCGGGCCGGGCGAGCGCGTCTGCCTCGTGGGGCGCAATGGGTCCGGCAAATCCACCCTGCTGCGGATCGCTGCCGGGCTGGCCGAGCCTGACCGCGGCGAGCGCTTCATCCAGCCCGGAGCGCTGGTGCGCTACCTGCCGCAGGAGGTGGATTTCTCCGGATACCAGACGACGTTGGAATTCGTCGAAGCCGGACTGGCGCCGACACAGGACGCCCATCAGGCTCGCTACCTGCTGGAGATGCTGGGTTTGACCGGGGCTGAGCCGGTCGCCACGCTTTCAGGCGGGGAGGCGCGGCGGGCAGCACTGGCGCACGTTCTGGCGCCGGAGCCTGAGGTGCTGCTGCTCGACGAACCGACCAACCATCTCGACCTGCCGGCCATCGAGTGGCTGGAGGCCGAGCTCCTTCGCTCCCGCTCGGCGCTGGTCCTCATCAGCCACGACCGCCGTTTCCTCGAGACCCTGTCGCGCGCAACCGTGTGGCTCGACCGCGGCGTGACCCGGCGGCTGGAGCAAGGCTTCGGCGCCTTCGAGGCCTGGCGCGACGAGGTTCTCGAGCAGGAAGAGATCGAGCGCCATAAGCTCGACCGCAAGATCGCGCGCGAGGAAAGCTGGATGCACGGCGGCGTCACGGCGCGCCGCAAACGCAACGTGCGCCGGGTCGCGGAGCTCGCCCGCATGCGCCAGGAGCGGCGCGAAGCGCGTCGCGCACAGGGCGACGTGCGTTTCAGCGTCGGCCAGAGCGGCCCCTCCGGCCGCCTCGTGATCGAAGCCAGCGGCCTCGCCAAGAGCTTTGAGGGCAAGACCGTCGTGCGCGAGTTCTCGACCCGCATCGCCCGCGGTGACCGCATCGGCATCGTCGGTCCCAATGGTGCCGGCAAGACGACGCTGCTGAAGATGCTGACCGGCCGGCTCGAACCCGATACCGGCGTGGTCCGCCTCGGTACCGCCCTCGAAATGGTCACGCTCGACCAGCGCCGCGACGAGCTGGCACCCACGATGACCGTCATGGAAGCCCTGACGGGAGGCCGCGGCGACAAGGTCATCATCAACGGCCAGCCCCGGCATGTGGCGAGCTACATGAAGGACTTTCTCTTCCAGCCGGAGCAGGCCATGAGCCCGTTGTCGGTGCTTTCCGGCGGCGAGCGCGCGCGGCTGATGCTGGCGCGGGCGTTGGCGAAGCCATCGAACCTGCTCGTGCTCGACGAGCCCACCAACGACCTCGACCTCGAGACGCTGGACCTTCTGCAGGAGCTGCTGGCCGACTACGCCGGCACCGTGCTCCTCGTCAGCCACGATCGCGACTTTCTCGACCGCGTGGTCACATCCGTGATCGCGGCCGAGGGGGATGGCCGCTGGGTGGAGTACGCGGGCGGCTATTCCGATATGCTGGCGCAACGCTCCGGCGCCGACCTGCCGTCAGCCGGTGGTGGCGGCTCACCCGCGCCGGAGGCCAAGTCCAAGAGTCCTGTCGCAGACAGCGCTGGCCCGGCGGCCCAGAAGAAGCGCAAGCTCTCCTTCAACGAGAAGCACGCCCTCGAGACACTTCCGGCCACCATCGACGCCCTCCAGACCGAAGTCGCCAAGCTGCAGGCGACGCTGTCGGACCCCAACCTTTACAGCCGCGATCCGCAAGCCTTCCAATCGGCCACGGCTCGCCTGACCCAGGCCGCGGCCGAGCTCGCCCAGGCAGAAGAGCGCTGGCTGGAGCTGGAGCTGCTGCGGGAGGAGCTGGAGGGGTCCAGGAGCTGATCGGGTTTACTTGGCCTGCCACTCGTCCTTCACCTCCATGCACTTTTCGGAGATGAAGTCGTTGATGTCCTCCACGACCATGCCGTCGAGGACGTTGAAGGTGTTGTCCGTGGCCGTGGCCGTCCACATGGCGCCTTTCACCAGACTTGGCGCCTCGATCTCGCCCCAGTTGAGCACGGCCTTGGTGGCCTTGCCGCCTTCGAACGTCACCTTCGGGCTGAAGTCGAATTTCACCTCGGCCTGATCCTCCTCGCGCTCGATCTTGCAGGTCACCTGATGCTTGTCGAGCACGGCGTCGTGCTTGGGCTCGGTCATGGCCTTGATGAGCATATCGCGCTTCAGCTTGATGTCGGACACGCACTGCACCCGGCCCCAGGGCCATGAGACCTTGGCTTTGGAAACGATCTTCTGCAGGTGCTCCTTTCGCCAGGTCTTGACGATATGGCAGGCGATATCTCCACCTTCTGGGTTGCGATTGTGGAATGCGTCGCAGATGGCCACCTTGCAGGCCTTCCGGCTCTCACGCTCAGCCTTTTCCTCAGGCGTGAGCTCGATCTCCTCCTTGGCAGGCGGCACCTGCGCCTCCTGTGCCGCAGCGGGCACCGCGAGCAGCGCGATCATGCCTGCGGCAAGAACCTGACAAAGCGCGATACGAACCGGCATGGAGACCCCCGTGTCATGGCAAAGAAGGAAGCTTAATGGCGATTCAGTCGCGCAGGAATATGACGGCAGACCCCTGAGGATATTCGCATCGACTTTAGTTGGGCGCGGCGTGGGGTGTTGCTTGAACTCGCTTGCCGGGGCACCATATCTCACTTTGCGTGCACTAGCGGCGCCCGGTATCTGCGGGGCCGGCAGCGCGGGGGCCCCTTGGGACCCGCGGCACATGTCAACAAGGTCGCTTGGAAAGGGCTTTGCACAATGTCACGCATGTCGCTTCTGTCCAGTCCCATGCTGCTTGGGTTCGAGGAGATCGAGCGCCTGATCGACCGCGTCGGCAAGGGCGCCGGCGATGGTTACCCGCCCTACAACATCGAGCGCGTCGTAAAGGATGGCGAGCGTGGTGAGATCCTGCGCATCACCCTGGCGGTGGCAGGCTTCACGCGAGATCAGCTCGAGATAACGGTTGAGGACAATCAGCTCACGATCCGCGGCAAGCAGCAGGAGGAGAAAGGCCGGGAGTATCTCTACCGGGGTATCGCGGCTCGGCAATTCCAACGCACCTTCGTGCTGGCGGACGGCATCGAGATCCGCAGCGCGGACCTGAACAACGGTCTTCTGTCCATCGACCTCGTCAGGCACGAGCCGGAGCGGCTGGTGCGGAAAATCGAGATCGGTGAGCGCAATTCAGGTGCTTGAAGCACTTGCGCTGGCCAAAGACAGAGAATCACGGGACCATGGTGCTGCAGGCAGCCGGTCGAGGGTCCGGGCTGCAGGGCATGACGTGCCAGTCCCCGCACCTGGAGGAGTAGCGTCATGAACAGGACAAATCGCACGAGATCACCGCGGAAGCGCGCGAACCGCTCGAAGGTTGCGCCGGTCATGAGCCAGCTCGAGCTTGCGCGGCTCGGCGGCGGTGAGATCGCCTACATCAAGGTGCTGTCGTCCGATGAGGCCCAGCGCCTCTATCCGGCCGTCGAGGGACTTCCCGGTGGCATCGATCTCTATGCGCTCCACGCGGCAGACGGCACGCCCATCGCACTGACGGACAGCCGCCAGGCTGCGATCGGTCACGCCCGCGGCGACAAGCTGGAGGTGGCGAGCGTCCACTGACGCCAGCAGTCCATCGCGACCGCTATGGGAAGGCGCCCCTGTCATGCGCGGGGCGCCTTTGCGTTCACAGGGCACGTGCTAACCCCGGTAGCGCGCGAACTGCCCGCGGGGCCTGAAGCGCTCGATGTACGCCGGGACGATCGATTCGATCGTGTGCAGGCGCGATACCCCCAAGGCCTGCAGCGTGCGGCCTTCCTGCTCGGCGGCAGCGCTCACCACGTTGTCGCTTTTCAGGAGACGAACCTGGTCGAGCGTGATGGGCCGCATGCCGTTCGGCAGCGGCCAGGTGAGGATTGCGGCAAGGCTCGCGAGCCAGAACGGGATGGGAATGCAGGGCCGCTGATGGTCCGTCCATTCCTGAACCTTGCCCAGCAGCTCGCGGAAGGTGAAGATTTCCGGGCCGCCTGCCTCGTAAATCGTCCCCGGCGTACCGTTGCCGCCCACGGCATGGGCGACGGCGCTGCCGAGATCACCGGCATACACCGGCTGAAATCGGGTCCGGCCGCCGCCGATCAGTGGCAGGAAGGGGCCGAAGCGGGCCATCGAGCCGAAGCGATTGAAGAAATCGTCCTCCGGGCCGAACACGACCGAGGGCCGGATGATGATCGCGTCAGGAAACTCCTCGAGCACCGCCTGTTCCGCTTCCGCCTTGGTGCGCGCATAGGCCGAGGGGCTCCGCGGGTCAGCGCCGATGGCCGAGATGTGCACGAGGCGTTGCGCACCGGCTTCACGCGCTGCCCTGGCGACGGCCCGCGAGCCTTGTACGTGAACCGCCTCGAAAGTCTGCCGGCCCGTAGGGCTGAGGATGCCGACGGCATTCACCACCGCGAGGGCGTCCTTGACCGCGTGCTGGACCGAATCGGGATAGCGCACATTGGCCTGCACCGAGTGGATCTGGCCGAGGCGGCCCATGGGCTGCAAGTAGCCCGCCAGGTCCGGCCGGCGCATGGCGGCCCGGATCCGCCAGCCCTCCCGTGCCAGACACTGAACCGCATGGCGGCCCACGAACCCCGATCCCCCAAAGACGGTCACCAGACCGCCGAACACGAGGTTTGAGGACATGCGTCTTTATCTCCTGCCCACCAGTCATTCATGCGACGGGCAGCAATACACAACCCCCTTGTCGCTGTGAAGCGACGCCAGCGCAATTGACAATGGAACCGCTCGGCTCTAACTGATGAGCCCACTTGCCCAGGTGGCGGAATTGGTAGACGCACTAGTTTCAGGTACTAGCGGGTAACACCGTGGAGGTTCGAGTCCTCTCCTGGGCACCAGCACACTTCAGACTCTCGAAGACAGCACTTCACGGCTTGCTCTTTTGAGAGGCCTTCCCACCAGGCCGTTAACGTCGAATTGAGATTGCCTGGGCCGATATGGCGTCTGGGCGGATCATGCCTCGTGCCGTGTGGGTCTCGTCTCCAACGCGCCGTAATGCCAGGCCGCAGGAGAGCCGCCCTCATAGCGCGTGCTGCAATTGAGTGCATCGATCAAGCGGCTCACGGATCGATCAGGAACTGAGCCGCGGCGCACTGTTCGTTCATTGGTTCTCGCCCAGTTGAATCCCAGACAGGTCCTCCCGCAGCGGGTCGGCTCAGCGGGTTGCCTATGCGGAGTATCGCCTGTTTTCCAAGCAGTTCCTGGCGAATCTTCGAGCCTTTCAGCTCCTCGTGAGCTGTGTTACAGATCGCCATGCGGCGCTCGGGACAAGCCTCGAGGCCAGCAGCTCGGGCCACAGACTAGGGAAGGGGAACGCCTATGAAACGAAAGCTCGCAATCGTGCTGGCAAGCTTGATCGGCACCGTTGCCGTCGCGGGGGCCAGCGCCCAGGCCGACCAGTTGGCGGATATCAAGGAGAAGGGCACGCTGGTCGTCGGCGTGAAGACAGATTATCCGCCGTGGGGCATGCGCGATGCGAACGGCAATATCGTCGGCATGGAGCCCGACATGGCTGCCGACGTTGCGAAGCGGCTGGGCGTCAAGCTCGAGCTGGTTTCGGTCGTTTCCTCCAACCGCATGCAGTTCCTGCAGCAGGGCCGGATCGACCTGATGATCGCGACCATGAGCGACACGCCTGAGCGGCGCAAGGCGGTCGGCATCGTGGATCCCGTCTACTACGCCTCGGGCGTGGCCCTTCTGGCCAACAAGGCAGCCAACATCAAGTCCATTGACGACGTGAAGGGCAAGCCGGTCTGCGCACTGCAGGGCGCCTACTACAACAACGACATGCAGTCGAAGTACACGCAGACGGACCTGGTGGCATTCAAGGGAATTCCCGAAGCCGAGCAGGCTCTGCTCGATGGCCGCTGCGTCGGGTTCATCTATGACGACGTCGTGCTCGTCTGGAAGAAGGCGCAGGACAAGAAGTGGGAGAACTTCGAGGTCGTACCCCTTCCTCAGTGGCCCGTCGTGCCCTGGGGCCTCGCCGTCAAGACCGAAGAGCTGAACGGCCCCTGGGGCAAGTTCATGTCGGAGACCGTCACCGACTGGCTGAAGTCAGGCCAGCTGCTGGAGCTGGAGAAGAAGTGGGTCGGCGATAACACGACCTGGCTCAAGGAAGCCTCCGCCAAGGCCAAGAACTAGCACACTTTCGGGCTCCAGCTGGATCACCGCTGCGGGCCCGCATCTTTCAGTGCCTGAACTCTTGCCGCGCTTCGCCCGGTGGCAATGCGACCCGGGCGTCGCTCCCGTGCAGCGCTATGCCTGAATAACATCGCCGACGGTCGTGGATGGAAAGTCTTTGGGACGCTCTGCGCAGCCTGCATGATGCCCAGGGCATCAACCTCGTCCAATTCTACAACGACTTCGAGCGCAGCAGGCTGCTGCGCGGCATGTGGACCACGGTCCAACTGGCCGTCATCTGCATCGGCTTCAGCGTCGTGATCGGCATCGTCGGAGCCTGGCTGCAGGGCAGCCGCCATCGCTTGCTCAGGGCGGTCGTGCAGGGATACATCCAGTTTTTCCGGAACACGCCGCCGCTGGTTCAGATGTACTTCTTCTACTTCGCTCTCGGCCCGCAAATGCCGCGGATCGTGAACGAGTACGGTATCGCCCAGCCGATGCTCGGAAGTTTCGAGTGGGCCGTGATCTCGTTGTCGTTCTTCGCCGGCGCCTTCAATGTCGAGATCTTCAGATCGGGTATCGAAGCCGTTCAGAAGTCAACGGTCGAAGCGGCCGATTCGCTGTGTTTCAATCGGCTGCAGACGTATCGGTACGTCGTCCTGCCGCTCGCCTTGCGGTTCTGCCTGCCGGCCCTGAACAACAACCTCGTCAACCTGGCCAAGACGACAACCCAGGCCTACGCCATTGCCGTCCCCGAAACGCTGTATGTGGCGAGCCAGATCTGGTCTGACCACATCAACGTGCTGGAGATGATGATTACGTTGCTGACCTTTTATCTCGTCCTTGTCGGCGTGATCGTGTGGCTGATGACGCGGCTCGAGAGAGCTTTGGCCGTTCCGGGATTCGGCCGATGAGCGCGGTGTTGAGGGGGCCTGTTCCGGCCCAGGGTGAAAGCGGGTTCACCGCGACTGCCTTCAACCGGCGTACGCTGGCGTTCGTCATCGCAGCGTTCGTGTTGGTCGTTGCTGCGAGCGAAGCGCTGGCACAGATCCGGACGACTGGCGGCAGCCGCGGGATAGTCGACGCGCTGATCAAATGGACGCCATTGCTGCTGTTTGGACCGCCGGGAGAGTTCGGCGGGTTTTTCCTCAACATCGTGGTGAGCTTCCTCGCCATGGCGATTGGAACCGTTGCCGGTCTCACCCTCGGCCTCGGGCAGATTTCACTTCATGCGCCCGTGCGCCGGGTCTCCTGGGCCGTCACCCAGCTCTTTCGCAACTCGCCATGGCTGGTCCTGCTGTTCTTCGTGATGCTTCTCATGCCCTACCAGGTCACTGTCGGAGGTGTCACGATCCCACTGCCTGATTGGCTCAAGGCCACGTTCGGTCTGTCGCTGCCGATCATGGCGAACATGGCGGAGATCGTCCGGGGCGCCGTCAACTCGATCCCGACCAGCCAATGGGAGTGCGCCGAAAGCCTCGCATTCACGCGCATGCAGACGCTGTGGCGCATCATCCTGCCACAGTGCGTGAAGCGCATGGTGCCGCCGTGGATGAACTGGTACGCCATTCTGACAATGGCAACTCCGCTCATCTCGATCGTGGGCGTCAATGACGCGATGACCTTGGCGCAGGACGCATTGGCCGCCGAACAGAAGACGGAGCTTCTGATGCCGATGTACGGGATGTTGCTCGTCTTCTTCTTTCTTTACTGCTACCCCATCGCGCGCTGGACCATTTACCTCGAGCGCAAGTACGCCGTGAAGATCTGAGGAGCCCACCTGATGCCGTCCACAACAGCCAGCGCCAAACCGCCTATCGCGCACGGCTGGACTCCGGATCAACCGATCATCTCGATCCGCGACGTGCACAAGTCCTTCGGCGAGGTCGAGGTCCTGAAAGGCGTCACCCTCGATGTGCGGAAGGGCGAGGTCGTGTGCATCATCGGCCCGTCCGGGTCCGGAAAGTCGACACTTCTGCGCTGTATCAATGCCCTCGTGCCCATCGACAAAGGCTCGATCAAGGTCGAAGGCCAGGAGGTCCACGATCCTGCACTCGACAAGCTGGCACTGCGGAAAAAAGTCGGGATGGTTTTTCAGTCCTATAATCTTTTCCCGCACAAGACCGCGCTCGAAAACATCATGATGGCGCCGCTGCTCGTCCTGAAGCGCCCGAAGAATGACGTCGAGGCGCAGGCACTCCGGCTGATGAAAAAGGTTCGACTCGGGGGCAAGGAGAATGCCTATCCCGGCGAGCTGTCGGGCGGCCAGCAGCAGCGCGTTGCCATTGCGCGCTCATTGGCCATGAACCCCGATGTGATGCTCTTCGACGAGGTGACCGCAGCTCTCGATCCCGAGACCGTCAAGGAGGTGCTGGTCACGATCCGCGAGCTCGCCGAGGAAGGCATGACCTGCATTCTGGTCACGCACGAAATGGGATTTGCGCGAGAAGTCGGCGATCACATCTACTTCACGGACCGGGGCGTCATTGTCGAGCATGGACCGCCGGCAACGTTCTTCAGCGAGGCGTCCGATCCGCGGACGCGAGAATTCTTGAGCCAGATCTTGTGAACGGCGCAAGGCGCCGATGATCAGCTTACCCCCAACAGGAGTGGGTTTCATGCAACGGAGCACACGGGCTGAGGACAGCGCGCTCTGGGCGCGCGCCGAACGCCATCTGGTGCGTTACGGGCACTTCTTCCAGCCCGCGATCATTGCTTCCGCCCAAGGTTCGTTCATGACAACGACCGACGGGCGGCGGCTGCTGGACTTCGCGTCCGGGCAGATGAGTGCCATCCTGGGTCACAGTCATCCCGAGATCACCGAGGTCCTCCGCACGCAAGCAGGTGAGCTCATTCATCTCTATAGCCAGCTTCTGTCGCGGCCCGTCATCGACCTGGCCGAGGCGCTGGCAAAGATCGCACCGGGCAAGCTCGAACGCGTGATGCTGCTTTCGACTGGCGGTGAGTCGAATGAGGCAGCGCTCCGGATGGCCAAGACGGCGAGCGGCAGGTTCGAGACGCTTGCATTATCCCGCTCCTGGCACGGCGTAACGCATGGTGCTGCGTCGGTCACCTTCAACAGCAACCGTTTTGGGCATGGACCTGCTGCGCCAGGATCCTTCGTTCTGCCCGCGCCGACGCCCTACCGCCCGGCCTTCACTCGCGACGGCGCGTACGACTGGGAGGCGGAGCTCGATTACGGTTTCGAGCTGTTCGACCGGCAGTCCAGCGGCAATCCCGCTGCGCTGATCATGGAATCGATTCTCTCATCCGGCGGCGTCATCGTGCCTCCGCCCGGATATCTCAAAGCGGCGGCCGAGCGGGCCCGGGCGCGCGGAATGCTGGTCATTGTCGACGAGGCGCAAACGGGGCTTGGGCGCACGGGCGAGCTGTTCGATTGCGCGTACGATGGCCTCCAGCCCGATTTTATTACCCTGTCGAAAACGCTCGGCGCCGGTCTTCCGCTTTCGGCCGTTATCACGACCGCCGAAATCGAGGAGAAGTGCTTCGAGAACAAATTCCATTTCTATACGACCCACGCTTCCGATCCGCTGCCGGCTGCAGTTGGTTTGAAGGTCGTCGAGATCATCTTGCGTGATCGGCTCGCGGATCGTGCGCGTGTGGCGGGCGAGCGGCTGCGGAATGGCTTCGAGGCGCTGATGCAGCGGTATGAAGTCATCGGCGATGTCCGCGGGCGCGGACTGCTGATGGGCGTCGAGCTGGTGAAGGACCGGCACAGCAAGACACCAGCGCCGGAGCTTGCTCAGCGCGTCATGAACCGCTGTCTCGATCTCGGCCTCTCGACGAGCATCATCCGCGGCGGCTGGGGTGTTTTCCGCATAGCGCCGCCGATCACCATTTCGGACGACGAAATCGACCTGGGTCTTTCCATTTTCGAGCAGGCATTCAAGGACTGCGCGCTCTAAGAACAAGCGTTCAGCTACGGAGCGACGGAGTAGCCATATTCGGCGAAGGCTTCAGTCAGGCTCTGCCACAGACTCACGCTGTAGGACCGACGACAGGCGATCTCATAGGTCGGCGTGTCGTCGGTCTGCCAAAGCTGGACCGGGATGTGCGAGGCTACGGTCAGCGCGGCGCTCCCGGTTGAAAAGACCGTCTCATCCAAATCAATAGGCACCAGTTTCATCATGCCCTCACGGGCCGATGGACCATTGATGCGTATGGTTGTGCGGGAGCCGGTGAGGTCGGCGATCGATGCAAGGCCGGGCGCGCATGTTGCAAGACGACGCGCGAGATCATCCGTGCTGGAGCCGATACCGAGCCAGAGCCCTGGGCCGGACCAGATGAATGCGACTGACCCGGCGGCAGTGCGAGCCGGTTGCATTGGCAGGGGCACGCCGAACGCGCCCTCGATGGCCGCGCTCAGGGCTGCAGTTTGCCCAGCCCGCGCCGCGATCGAGAGCAGGGTCCGCCCGCGGCATTCGCTGAGACTTACACCAGTGCCGCCGTTGGCGCCGTAGTGGCCAGGCGCGAGGAGGCCGGCGAGAGCCGAACGAGATTCGAGCATCGGTTCAGGCACGGGCGAGTCCTCCGTCCGAGTCATATCGGCAGGGCGGGCCGACCTCCACCACGACGTCACAGTTACGGACCGGATCGTAGGCCCTGACGCGCTCGCCGATGCGATCCCTGCCACGTTTCAGAAAACCAAGGCCGATGTGGTGTCCGAAGGTCGGCGAGTAGACGGCGGAGGTCATGTAGCCGAGATCGTTCTCTATTCTGGCGGCCGCGCCGAGATCCAGAATGTGGCTGCCCGCCCGCAGGATGTCGCTCGCGTTGACTGGCGCGAATGAAACCAGGACGGGCCGATCGGGCTCGTTGAAGGCCGGCAGCCGCTGCAGCGCACGACCGATATAGTCCTTCTTGGTCGAGAGCAATCGTTCCAGCCCGAGGTCGCGCGCGGTCGTCTGCCCGTTGAGCTCTCCCGTTGCCGGAAAGCCTTTTTCGACCCGCAGGACGGTCATGGCTTCCGTGCCGTAGGGCTCGAGCCCAAGCGGCTCGCCCTCGCGCACCAGGAGCCGGATGAACGCGTCGCCGTAGTCAGCCGGGACGCCGACCTCGTACCCGAGCTCGCCTGAGAACGAGACGCGGTAAATCCGGGCCGGGATTCCGTTGCAAATGGTGATTTCGGCCACCGACAAATGCGGAAACTGCGCCGTCGATAGATCAAAGCCGTCGACGACCTTGGCCAGCAGCTCCCGTGACCTCGGTCCAGCAACGGCGAGCTGTGCCCAGCGCTCCGTAACCGGGACGATCGCGACATCGAGCGAGGGCATCAGCACCTGGTGACAGAATTCCAGATGCCGCAACACCTGCTCGGCATGTGCCGTGCTCGTCGTGAGAAAATAGCGATCCTCGCCGATGCGGGCGACGGTGCCGTCGTCCATGACGTGACCGTCCTCGCGCAGCATGAGGCCGTAGCGCATTCTGCCGACTTTTAGCGTCGAGACGGTGTTTGCGTAGACGAAATCGAGCAGTCGGCCGGCATCCGGCCCCATGACCTCGATCTTGCCGAGCGTCGACACATCGCACACGCCGACGGTGGAACGAACGGCACGCACCTCGCGGTTGACGCTTTCACGCCAGTCCGCCTCTCCCGGCCCGGGATACCATTGTGCCCGAAGCCACTGACCGACTTCCACGAATACGGCATTCCGCTCCGCCGCCCACTGATGCGTTGGCGTCAGCCGAGTCGGCCGCAACGCCTTGCCGGTTTCCCGGCCAGCAATGGCTCCAAACGCAACCGCCGTGTAGGGCGGCCGGAAGGTCGTCGTCCCGGTCTCAGCGATGGTCCGGCCGGTGACGTCGGCAAGAATGGCCAGGCCGTTGACGCCGGAGCTCTTGCCCTGGTCAGTGGCCATGCCGAGCGTCGTGTAGCGCTTGGCGTGTTCCACCGAGCGGTAGCCTTCGCGCGCGGCCAACGCGATATCGGCGGCGGTGACGTCGTTCTGGAAGTCGACAAAGCTCTTCGCATCCAGCTTCGCCGCGCGCCAGGATGGGGCGCAGCGTGTATGCATCGGCAAAGCACTCGCAGCCGGCGGGGCGAGGGAAACGGAGGCAAATCCCGCATGGTGCGCCGCCTCGCTTCCAGCGCGGACCCCATCCTTCAGCGCGGCGTCCAATCCGAACCGGCCAGCCGCCGCTCCCGCGACATCGATGTGCGATGGCAGTGAACCCGGAACAAAAGCCGCGATACTCTCATCCCACTTCGGCTTGCTGCCGAGATGTGATGTGAGATGGAGCGCCGGATCCCAGCCGCCTGCCATGGCGAGCAAGTCCGCTTCGATGTACTGCTCGCGGCCTTGCCGGTCCTTGATGGTCACGCCGCTGAGGCGCAAACGCCCGCGCGTGCCTGTCACGGTGGCGCCGCAAAGCACTTTGGCATCGCCGATGCTTCGAGCGCGTTCTGGAGCTTCCTCGCGCGGGTCGACCACCGCAGCAACGGAGGCACCGGCACGCTGCAGCGCTTCTACCGTCGACCAGCCGCTGTCATCGACCATGAAGACAACCGCGCGCCGCCCAGGCACGATGGCAAAGCGCTCGACATAGCTTCGCACGGCGCTCGCCATCATGATTCCCGGCCGGTCGTTCTGCGGGAAGACGATCGGACGCTCGATCGCTCCGGTCGCCACCACGATATGCCGTGCCACGATCTTCCAGTAGCGCTGCCGCACCGTGAACGGCGGCGCCTCATCAAGGTGATCGCTGACGCGCTCGACCGCGCCGCAAACGCCATGGTCGAACAATCCGAACACGGTGGTCCGCCGCAGCACGCGAACCTTGCTTTGCGCAGCGAGCTCCCCCTCCACCTCGGCGACCCAACCCAGCGCGGGCTTGCCATCGATCTCATCCCGGCTCGACAGCAGATGTCCGCCGAGCCGGAAATCCTGCTCGCACAGCACGACGCGCGCTCCGCTCCGGGCGGCGGCACGCGCTGCCGCCAGGCCGGCCGCGCCGCTGCCAATCACCAGCACGTCGCAGAAGAGGTGCGAACGCTCGTAGCTATCGGGATCGGGCTCGCGCGCAGCGCGTCCCAGCCCGGCCGCCCGGCGGATCAGCGGCTCATAGACCTTCTCCCAGAACGCGGCGGGCCACATGAACGTCTTGTAGTAGAACCCGGCCGGAAAAATGGGCGCCGCCAGACCGTTCACCGCCATGACGTCGAACGCGAGGGACGGCCACCTGTTCTGGCTGCAGGCTGTCAGCCCGGGATAAAGCTCCGCTACCGTCGCCCGCGTGTTCGGCTCGCGCCGTGCGCCAGTGCGCAGCTCCACGAGCGCGTTAGGCTCTTCCGGACCGGCATAGAGAATCCCGCGCGGGCGGTGATACTTGAACGAGCGTCCCGTCAGATGGATGCCGTTGGCGAGCAGCGCTGAGGCGAGCGTGTCGCCGGGATGCCCGTAATATTCGCGCCCGTCGAACGTGAACGGCATGGCCGTCGCGCGGTCGATGAGACCGCCGGATGCCAGGCGAAACGGCTGAGAAGTATGCTGGGTTTGCGGTGTCATTTTGCGGCACTGGTGCTGGCCGGGGGCGGTAGGGAACGCGCAGGTTCGGCTCCCAGGATTTCATGTGTGCGCGTGTCACGCCTCACGACGATCCAGGATCGGCACCCATAGGTGTGATGCCACAGCTCCCGGTTGGCGCCGGCAGGGTTGTCGCGCAGAAAGACGTAATCGATCCAGTCTTCGATCGGGGCCTCGGAGTCCGCGGGCCGGACCGGATCAGCGCTGCCGAGAAAGACGAACTCCTCGTTCCCGCGCTCCCCGCAATGAGGGCATGGCAGGCGCATATGGTCCTCCGTCAGTGCAGGTTGGGCACGGCGCCCTTGCCGCCTTCGTCGATGATGTGGCCGGTCGCGAACCGGTCGAGACGGTAGGCGCTGTTGAGGGGATGCGAGGTGCCGGTCGCTATGGTGTGAGCGAAGCACCAGCCGGACGCCGGCGTCGCCTTGAAACCGCCGTAGCACCAGCCGGCATTGAGGAAGAGCCCCTCGATCGGCGTGCGATCGATGATGGGCGAACCGTCCATCGACATGTCCATGATGCCGCCCCACTGGCGCAGGTAGCGCAAGCGGCTGAGCGAGGGAAAGAGCGCGACGGCGCAGCTCAGGACGTCCTCGACGATCGGCAAATTGCCCCGCTGCGCATAGGAATTGTAGCCGTCGATGTCTCCGCCGAAGACGAGCCCGCCCTTGTCCGACTGGCTGATATAGAAATGTCCGGCGCCGAAGGTCACGACCATGTCGATCAGCGGCTTGATCGCTTCCGACACGAAGGCCTGCAGCACATGGCTTTCGATCGGCAGCCGCAGGCCGGCCATGGCGGCGACCCGGGACGAGTTGCCCGCCACGGCCACGCCGATCCGCTTGGCCCTGATATGGCCCCGCGTCGTATCGACCCCGGCGACTCTTCCGTTCTCGATGCGGAAGCCAGTTACCTCGCAGTTCTGGATGATATCGACGCCGCGTTGATCCGCTCCCCGCGCAAATCCCCAGGCCACCGCGTCGTGACGCACAGTGCCGCCACGCCGCTGCAGCAGGCCGCCCTTGATGGGAAAGCGCGCGTTCTCGAAGTCGAGCAGCGGCACCAGCTCGCGGACCTGCTCGCCGTTGAGCAGCTCCGCATCGACGCCGTTGAGGCGCATGGCGTTGCCGCGGCGGGCGAAGGCGTCGCGCTGCCCATCCGAATGGCACAGGTTGAGGACGCCGCGCTGCGAGACCATGGCGTTGAAATTGAGATCCTGCTCCAGGCCCTCCCACAGCTTCAGCGACCACTCGTAGAAGGCGGTGTTCCCCGGCAGCAGGTAGTTCGAGCGGATGATCGTGGTGTTACGGCCGACGTTGCCGGAGCCGATATAGCTCTTTTCCAGGACGGCCACGTCCGTGATGCCATGCTCCTTGGCGAGGTAGTACGCGGTGGCCAATCCGTGCCCGCCGCCGCCGACAATGATGGTGTCGTAGGCAGCTTTGGGCTCGGGATCACGCCAGGCTGGACTCCAGTGGGCATGCCCTGAAAGGGCGTTCTTGAGGAGCACCGCGAGTGAATAGCGCATTTTTCGTTTGTCCTGACCAAAGGACGGGCTTGTCTCGGACCGCGAATTTTGCACGATCCGGCCTGCAGACATGACCAGGAGCGACCTGTTTTTGACTACCAGAGACTCACAGTCCAAGCCCGATCCTGCCCCGCTCGGATCCAACGGCAAGTCGCCCGTGAAGGCGGCGGAGGATGGACCTTATCGCGTCGCATTCCTGCTCATTCCCGGCTTTGCGCTGATGACCTACAGCTGCGCCATGGAGCCCTATCGCGCAGCCAATGCGCTGTCTGGCAAGGAGCTGTATCGCTGGATCAACATCTCGCCGGACGGGAAGCCGGTTGCAGCCTCCAATGGCATAGCGATCGTGCCCGACCAGGGGATTGAAAGCCCGGTTGCCGCAGACGAGCTCTTTGTCTGCGCCGGTGGCAATCCGACCCAGTTCTACGACGAAGCGACACTGGCCTGGCTGCGCCGCCAGAGCCGTCGCACGAAATTCATCGGTGGCGTGGCCGGCGGCCCGTTCATTCTGGCCCGCGCCGGACTGTTGGAAGGCTACCGGTGCACCATGCACTGGGAATACATTCCGGCATTCCGGGAATCATTTCCGCGCCATTCGCTTTCGACAACGCGATTCGAAATCGATCGCAATCGTTATACCAGCGCGGGCGGCACCGCTGCCTTCGATATGATGCTGGAGCTCATCGGCAGACGCCACGGCCGAGAACTGATGGGTGCGATCAGCGAGTGGTTCCTCCACACCAGGCCGGGATCGAGCCGAGAGCCGCAGCGGCTGTCCCTGCCCGAGCGCTACGGCGTCACGGATCCGCACCTCCTCGCAGCGCTGCAGGACATCGAGGACTCACTCGATGAGCCCATCTGCCGGCACTCCCTTGCGGCGACTGCGGGTGTTTCGGTTCGGCATCTGGAGCGGCTCTTTCAGAAACACATTGGCAGCACAATCGGGCAACACGCGCAATTCTTGCGGCTCGAGCGCGCTCGCACACTATTGCGACAAACGTCCCTGTCCGTGCTCGAGGTGGCCGTTGCCAGCGGCTTCACGAGCTCGGCCCACTTTTCACGGGCATATCGAAAGTGCTTTGGCTATCCCCCGCGCCAGGAACGCAAGCTGCTTTGACCGCCTGCCATTGAAAGCCTCGCCGCACCTCACCCTGCCAACGCACTCGTGCAGTCGATGGTGAAAGGCAAGCTGACCGCTTTCGTCTTAACCGCAAAGCGGTGTCTGGTACTGCCGGGCGGCGCAGCATGATAAGCTACCGCGAGCGCATCCTGAGCCACCGGGAGGCAAGATGTCGATCACGCTCGCGCAGATCATCGTCTGGCTGATCATCGGACTCATCGGCGGAACGCTGGCCGGTATTCTGGTGAAGCGGCAGCGCACCGGCTTCGGGCTATGGACCAATCTTGCCATCGGACTTGTGGGAGCGCTTGTCGGCGGATTGCTGTTCCGGGTCTTTGATCTGCTTCCCGCGCTCGACGAGGTCGCCATCTCCTTGCGTGACGTGAGCTCTGCGGTGATTGGCTCCCTGCTGTTCCTGCTTGGTTGGTGGATATGGCAGCAGCTGTCACGCTGACTTCGATTTACCTCCGGGCCGCGCTGCGGCACTGGTGGGGGCCGGCTATGCCCTGACGGGCTGAGGCTTGCGC
>JAWLCO010000011.1:0-56002 GCA_041687075.1 Hyphomicrobiaceae bacterium
CGCAGCAGGCTTCTTCGCAGCCGTCTTCTTCGCGGCTGGCTTCTTTGCAGGAGCCCGGCGCTTCGCAGGCGCCTTCACGGCCGTCTTCTTGGCAGGGGCCTTCGCAGAAGCTTTCGCAGGAGCTTTGGCTGGTGCCTTCGCAGTCTTCTTCGCTGGAGCCTTGGCGCGCGCCTTGGCTGCGGGTTTCGCCGCAGACTTGGCTGGCGCCTTTGCTGATTTCGATGGAGTTCTTGCCATGAATCTTTCTCCCTCTGGATTCGTTCGAATCGATTCGAACTCTGCGAGCATGTGCAATCAATTTTGATTTGTTGACATATGATCATATTTTATGCGGTGCTAATCGAGTATTTCTTTCGGCAGTGTTGCGCAGAATCATCATTCTCTTGAACCTTGAATGAGTTACCCGCCATCGAGAAGACTTCCTGCGAGCTTGACGAACTAACGCAATTCAATTTCGGCGCAGCAAGCGGTCGGCTGCTAAACGCAAAAGCCTCAGATTCAGTTCAAGCTGACCTCAGCTTGTCACCGCTTTCCACAGCACTGCGATGATCCGTGCCCGCCAAGCAGCGCGAAGACGCCTTCACGCAGAAACCTCGCATGCCCTGCCGCGTTCATGGGTGAGGCACGCGAGCTGCAATGGAGAAGACTATGGCAGAGCTGAAGACGAAGGTATCGCAGGAAGAAGCGCTCTATCAGCTGGAGCCGCGCGCAGGCGAAAGGTGCGAGGCTTGTGTGCACTTCATTCCCGAGCAGAGCGCCTGTGAGGTCGTCGCCGGCAGGATTGTGCCTCAAGGTTGGTCGAAGTACTTCGAACCAGCCTGACGCATGCCTGTCCTGAACGGATAAGCACGGCCGCAGCTTTACGCTGCGGCCGTTCACTTTTCAGGCGGCTCTGACGGACCAGTTCTGCAGATCGAGAACTGCGAGCATCAGGCCCATGCGATCGTCCACCTCCTCAGCGAGGATCGAGAAGTAATCGGGCCCTTGTGGCACGATTTCTCCCATGACGTCGCCATACTCGAACCGAAGCACCGCACCGTGCTTGCGCGCAATCGATTGCATCTTCTTGTTTTCGGCGAGACAGCTCATGTAGAGGCGTTTGACGCCGCGGTTGCGTGCGGCACGGATCACGCGCCCCATCAGCTCCGTGCCGATGCCTCTGTCCTGCCAAGGCAGCTCGACGGAAAACGCTGCTTCCGCCTCCTCACCCCACACGGCGCTGAGTTTTCTCAACTCAGCCACGGCGCGCAGTTCACCGCCGTCGAAGAAGCCGTAGATGATGCTTCCCATGTCATGCATGCGACTCGCGTAATCGTCGATGAACCCGTCTGAAACCGCGTGCGCGAAACGCATGCGCCGGCTTTCACTGTCGAGCCGCAACAGGTGGCCTCGGCACTTCTCCACTTCCGTCGGCCAAAGCTTCCTGATCGTTCCTCTCCAGATCCGGTGATCGCTCATGATCATATCTCCATCTGGTCGTTATGCGCAGTCAGCCCAGGTCTCTTGCCGAGTCTGCTGCGCTGCACAATCTAATGGGTGAATGGGGGGAATTGACAAGCAAAGCTTTCGCAGAGGCCGGGTGTGTTGGATGCGCGCCTTGAACGATGAAGCTGATTGCAACGGACATACTGGCGCTTGCCCAACGGGTTCGTCCGCTTGACCGCTGCAGCGAGGCAGGCTAGCCCGAGCGCCGATGTTGAAGGGACCTCTGGAGCAGTATGGTGATCTTGTCACCGCGGGCGGCATCGAGCCGGACGCGGCGCAGCGCGAGGCTGCCGAAAGGCTGAACGCGCTGGCGCAAGCGCTTGCCCATTGGCGGCCTAGGCGCGGCCTTTTCGGGTTGTTCTTGAGCTCTCCATCACCGCAGCCGCGCGGGCTTTACATTCATGGCGCTGTCGGCCGCGGCAAGACCATGCTGATGGACCTGTTCCATGCCAGCGTGGCGTTCAAGCCGAAGCGCCGCGTGCATTTCCATGCGTTCATGGCTGACGTGCACGAGCGCATCGCTGAGGCACGCAAACGCGACCTTGGCGACCCGATCCCCGCCGTCGCGCACCGGATTGCGGACGAAGCGCGGTTGCTGTGCTTCGACGAGCTGCACGTCACCGATATCGCCGATGCGATGATCCTCGGGCGCTTGTTCAAGGTGCTGTTCGAAAGTGGCGTGGTCGTCGTGGCCACATCCAACGCACCACCGCACGAGCTTTATCGCAATGGCCTCAATCGCCAGCTGTTTCTGCCGTTCGTGGACCTCATAGAGGACCATATGGATGTGCTGGAGCTGGTCGCGGCCAAGGATTTCCGGCTGGAGAAGCTCAACGGGCAGCGTCTCTATTTCACCCCTGCCGACGAAGCCGCCCATGCAGAGCTCGAGAAAATCTGGCTGCGTCTCACAGGCGGCGCCAAGGGCGAGCGCAGGGAATTGGTCGTGAAGGGCCGGACACTGCGCGTGCCGCAGGCGGCCATGGGTATCGCGCGTTTCAGCTTTGCAGATCTGTGCGAAAGGCCGCTCGGCGCGATCGACTACCTGCACATCGCGCGCACGTTCCATACGCTCCTCATCGAGCGCATTCCCGTGCTCGGGCCGCAGCGGCGCAACGAAGCCCGCCGGTTCATCAATCTCATCGACACCCTCTACGACAACCGCGTGTGCCTCGTGGCGACAGCCGATGCGGAACCCGGCCACCTCTACGTCAGCGGAGATGGCGCCGACCTGTTCGAGCGCACGGCATCGCGGCTGATGGAGATGCGCTCGGAGGCCTATCTCGCCGACCGCAACAGCCGCCGGGCACGCGAGGCGACGCACCTTGCCGAGTGACCAGGGAAGCGGCGCCCAACCGCTGCTGGCCCGCCTCGCGCCTTGAACGGCCCGCAGTTTCCGGCTAACCACCGTGTGACGAGAAGCTGACTGCGACCTTGCGTGCACGCCTGCTTGCCGCGGACGCGTTGCGCTCAAGTCAGTGGGTCGGCTCAGGCGACATCGCAGGTTCAGGGAGATCGATATCCATGGCGCGCACCAAGATCGCGCTGATCGGCGCAGGCATGATCGGCGGCACGCTGGCCCACCTCATCGGCCTCAAGGAGCTTGGGGATGTCGTCCTCTTCGATATCGCGGAGGGCATTCCGCAGGGCAAGGCGCTGGACATCGCCCAGTCCGGTGGTGTCGAGGACTTCGACTGTGTGCTCAAGGGCACCAACACCTACGCGGATATCGAAGGTGCCCAGGTCTGCATCGTCACCGCAGGTGTGCCGCGCAAACCCGGCATGAGCCGCGACGACCTGCTCGACATCAACCTCAAGGTCATGCAGCAGGTCGGTGAAGGCATCAAGCAGTACGCCCCCGACGCGTTCGTGATCGTCATCACCAACCCGCTCGATGCGATGGTCTGGGCGCTGCAGAAGGCTTCCGGACTGCCGCACAGTCGTGTCGTCGGTATGGCCGGTGTGCTCGACAGCACCCGCTTCCGTCATTTCATCGCCGATGAGCTGAAGGTCTCGATCGAGGATGTGACCGCCTTCGTGCTCGGCGGCCATGGCGACGACATGGTGCCGCTCGTGCGCTACTCTACCGTGGCGGGCATTCCGCTGCCGGATCTGGTAAAGATGCGCTGGATGACGCAGGAGCGCCTCGATCAGATCGTCGAGCGCACGCGCAAGGGTGGCGGGGAGATCGTCGCTCTTCTGAAGGCCGGCTCCGCCTACTATGCCCCCGCTTCGTCCGCGATCCAGATGGCCGAGAGCTTCCTCAAGGACAAGAAGCGCGTTCTGCCCTGCGCCGCCTTCCTCAACGGCGAGTATGGCGTGCGGGGCCTTTACGTCGGTGTTCCCGTGGTGATCGGCAGCGGCGGCGTCGAGCGCATCGTCGAGATCGAGCTCAATGCCGAGGAGCAGGCGATGTTCACCAAGTCGATCGACTCGGTGAGAGGACTGGTCGACGCCTGCACCCGGATTGCCCCACAACTGGGAGCCTGAGTCGACTTCAGGGGGGATCAACCTGGCAGCTGAACAGGAGACCTGACATGAAGCGTACGGCATCGGCGGAGTGGAACGGCGGACTGAAGGACGGCAAGGGCACCATCTCGACAGGCAGTACGCTGCTATCGAACGCCCAGTATTCCTTCGGAACCCGCTTCGAGCAGGGCGTCGGCACCAATCCCGAGGAGCTGATCGCCGCCGCGCACGCGGGCTGCTTCTCGATGGCGCTTTCAGCCCAGTTGGGAAGTGCCGGGCTTACGCCGGAGCGCGTCAAGACCGACGCTGCGGTAACGCTGGAGAAAGTTGATGGCGGCTTCGCCATCACAGCCGTTCATCTCACCGTGACCGCCAGGGTGCCCGGCGCAGATCAGGCCGCCTTCGACAAGGCTGCCAACGCGGCCAAGGAAGGTTGCCCGGTGTCCAAGGTGCTCAACGCGAAGATCACCATGGATGCCAAGCTGGAGGCGTAACGCTTCCATAGAGGCCCGCCCAGCAGTTCAGATATACGGAGTAGACGGACACGATGACAAAGAAAGCGATCGAAGCTGCACCACTCCGCGCGGTCGGGCCTTACTCCCTCGCCATCGATACCGGACACGTCGTCTACCTCTCGGGGCAGGTTCATCTTGATGCCGAGACGGGCAAGCTGGTCGAAGGCGACATTGGCACGCAAACGCGTCAGTGCCTGGAGAACCTGAAGAAGGTTCTGGCCGCTGCCGGCCTCGGTTTCGAGCACGTTGTGAAAACGACCGTGTTCCTCGCGGATATGTCCGACTTCGCCTCCATGAACGAGGTCTATGCCGAGTACATGGTCGCGCCCTTCCCGGCTCGTTCGACCATCCAGGTTGCCGCCCTTCCCCTCGGCGCCCGCGTCGAGATCGAAGCCATTGCCCAGAGGAATACCTGACCACCGCCATCCCCGCGCAGACGGGACTCCAGGACGCGCCACATCACCGTTGCCATTAGGGATTAAGGAATTCGGCAGAAACGGCCCGGACCACCATAAACAGTTCCCTGGCGGAGCTGTGACCCGGATCCCCGCCTGCGCGGGGATGGCGGGATGTGGGGCGGGGTCGTGAAGCGATCCAGGCATTCGCATCACAGGAAATCGCGCAATGAACATCCACGAATATCAGGCCAAAGAGCTGTTCCGGCAGTACGGCGTGCCGACGCCGAATGGCCATCCGGCATTCACGGTCGAGGAAGCCGTTGCAGCGGCCGGGAAGCTCCCCGGGCCGATATGGGTGGTCAAGGCGCAGATCCACGCTGGCGGGCGTGGCAAGGGACAGTTCAAGGAAGACGCGGCGGGTGACAAGGGTGGCGTCCGCCTTGCCAAGTCGATCGACGAGGTGCGTACGTTCGCGGAGCAGATGCTCGGCAATACGCTCGTCACCGTGCAGACCGGCCCGGCCGGCCGCGTTGTGAAGCGCCTCTACATCGAGGACGGCTCGCAAATCGAGCGCGAGCTTTACCTCTCGGCGCTCGTTGATCGCACCACCAGCCGCATCGCGTTCATCGCCTCACAAGCCGGCGGCATGGATATCGAGCAGGTGGCACACGACACCCCGGACAGGATCGTGACCCTGTCGATCGACCCCGCGTCCGGCTACTTCCCCTTCCACGGCCGCAAGATCGCCTTTGCGCTCGGCCTCACGGGAGATCAGGTCAAGCAGTGCGTGAAGATGGTCGGCGACCTCTACCGGCTGTTCATCGAGAAGGACATGAGCCTGCTCGAGGTAAACCCGCTGATCGTCACCAAGGACGGCAAGCTGCTGTGCCTCGACGCGAAGATGAATTTCGACTCCAACGCGCTCTACCGGCACAAAGAGATCCAGGAGCTGCGCGACCTCGACGAGGAAGATCCGATGGAGGTCGAGGCCTCCAAGTACGACCTCTCCTACGTCAAGCTCGACGGCACGATCGGCTGCATGGTGAACGGCGCCGGCCTCGCCATGGCCACCATGGACATCATCAAGCTCTACGGCGAGGAGCCGGCGAACTTCCTCGACGTCGGCGGCGGCGCCTCGAAAGAGAAGGTGCAGGCGGCCTTCAAGATCATCCTTTCCGATCCCGCCGTGAAGGGCATCCTGGTCAACATCTTCGGCGGCATCATGCGTTGTGACATCATCGCCGAAGGCGTTGTCGCAGCGGCGCGCGAGATGGCGATCACGGTTCCGCTGGTGGTCCGGCTGGAGGGCACCAACGTCGAGCTCGGCAAGAAGATCCTGGCCGAAAGCGGCCTCAAGATCGTCCCCGCCGACAACCTCGCCGACGCGGCCCAGAAGATCACCACCGAGGTGAAGAAAGCGGCGTAGCCGCCTGCAACGAACTCTTCCCCTCCCCCTGGCGGGGAGGAGGTTCAGGGTGGGGTTACGCCCCCCGGCGCAAGCGGCCCCACCCACCCCACGCATCCTGCCGTCGGTACAATGAGCCGCCTTCCCGTCGAGAGGGACGGCGAGGGGCGGATTTCGTCGTCTTACCGGTCGCGCTCCTCGCGCGAAATTCCTGCCCTGAGCCAGAGGGGTACGGCAAACCCTAGCCCGATGAACCGCGCAACGTGGTGGCCGCCGACGAAGGCGGGGTCGAGGCCGAGAGCCATGGCCATGATGGTCATCACATCGACGCCGCCCGGTGAGTAGGCGAGCCAGAGCTGAGCGACGGTCAAACCAAGGAGCCATGCCACCGGAATGGCGAATGCCAGAGCTACGGCCGCGCCCACGAGCAGGCTCCCGATACTCGCAAGAAGCGTATCGAAAATCAGGCGGCGGTCGATGCCGGTGAAGTTGGTGCCGACCGTCGCGCCAATCACGACAAAGCCGGGCAGCATCAGCCAGTCCGGAACGGGCGACGACAGCGTTCCACTTGCGTAGAGAATGCCGGCGCCGACCATGGATCCGAACAGGCTCGCCGCAGGCGCCCTGAGACGCGTGAAAACGAATGCACCCGTGGCACCGCCCACGAGCATCAGCACGACCTCGGTCAGCCGAACGGCCTCACTGGCTGGCGGAGTGATGGACTGGGCCGTGTACCCGAACAGCGAAAGCACGCCCGGCAGAAAGATCAGCAGAGCCGCCAGCCGAAAGATCTGGATGATCGCGATGCGGTACTGATCGCCCCGGCTCTCCGCCGCGAGCGCCAGGACGTAAGGAAGCGCGCCTGGCACGGCTGCGAGACGCGCGGTGGTCCGGTCATATCCGTGGGCGAACTGCAGGTAGGCACTGCAGCAGACCATGATCCCGAGCACGCACACAGCGAGACCCGCCAAGCTTACCGGCCAGCGCATCATCAGCGACAGCGTCTCAGGCGTCATCGTGGCGCCCATGGTCGAGCCGAGAAAGATGAAGGCCGCCTGCCGGACCGCATTCGGGATCGACAGCCGCACGCCCGCAATGCTTGCGCCGGCCACGGACACGGCTGGCCCGGAAAGCCAGGCAGCCGGCAGCCCCAGCAAGAAGAACGCGGCACCGCCCGCGATGCCAACCGCAAGCGTCAACAGGAGCCGCCCAAGCACAGGGCCGGCAGCAGACAGCCGTTGCCGCCAATCCGCTATCATCCTGCTCACCTGATTGGACCTTGCCCCGAATCCCTCGCGAACACGGAAATCGCGCTCAGCTTCGCCCATCGGGTGTCGTGAGGGAGAGATCGAGCCATGCGCGCCGCTTGAGCCAGGGCGAAGGGCGATAACGCGGCTCCCTGTAGAAACGCTCCAGCTCCCCGAGCATCTCGAGCACCCAGCCGGGTCCCAGGTGATCGCCCCACTCCAGCGGGCCATAGGGATACGAAAGGCCGAGCTTCGCCCCCAGATCGATATCCTCCGGCGCGGCGATCCTCTGCTGCGCGATCTGGCAGCCGATGTTGATGATGTGCGCGACGATCCGCGGCGCCACAAACCCGGGACTATCGTTGATGACGCTCACTCCCGCGCCGTCCGAGCCTAGCAGTCCGTGAGCTGCGTCCCGCATCGCCGGATCGATGCCGGGCGGCACCATCAGTGTCCGGTGCTTGTCGATGTTGAAGAACGTGTCGAGCGCGACGGTCCGCCTGCGGTCGAGCCCCTGCTGCACGATTTCGCTCGTGCAGTCGCCGCTCGTGGGTGTGACGATGCAGAGCGCCTCGGGGCTCGGTCCGTCGCCATCCTCAAGGTTTGCTCCGAGCTTCTGCAGGAGTGCCGTGGCCTTTGCGCTGGCGGCCGCATGACGCGGACTGACCCACACAGATGCCGGCCGCGCAACCGGCGGCTCGGCGCGTGGCGGCTCGACACGCTTGCCATCCGCGTAGCTGTACCAGCCGCCCCCCGTCTTCCGGCCATAGAGCCCGCCGGCAACACGCAGCTTCAGGATCGGCTGCGGCGCATACATCGGTTCACTGTAGAACTGCCCCCACAGGCTCTCCATCACGGAGACGGAAACGTCCGCCCCGACCAGGTCGAGCAGCGTGAACGGCCCCATGCGCATGCCGACCGCCTCTGTCATGATGCGGTCGATCTCAGCGGGTTCGGCAATTCCTTCGGCGACGATGCGCGCCGCCTCGGGCACATAGGCGCGGCCGATGTGGTTGACGATGAAGCCGGGACTGTCGGTGCACACGACAGGCACCCGCGTCATGCGGCGTCCGACGGCGGTCAGCGCCTCGACGACCCACGGGGCCGTCTTCAGACCCGGAATGACCTCCACCAGCTTCATCAGCGGCACGGGATTGAAGAAGTGCATCCCCGCGATCCGCTCTGGCCGCTTGCAGCGCGCAGCGATGGCCGTGATCGGCAGCGACGAGGTATTGGAGGCGATGATCGTGTCGGGCGCGGCCAGTTCGTCGAGCTTTGCGAACAGATCCTGCTTGATGTCCAGCCGCTCAACGATCGCCTCGACGATGACGTCGGCCGCGGCGATCTGAGTCAACCCCTCGGCGACCGCGATGCGCGCGACTGCGGCCTTTGCATCTGCTTCTGCGAGCCGCCCTTTCTCAACGAGGCTTGCCAGTGTCTGTGAAATCTGCTGCAGCGCCGCCTCGGCCGCGCCGGGCTTTTCGTCATAGGCGACGACCCGCATCCCGCCCTGGGCCGCGACCTGCATGATGCCACGTCCCATGGCACCCGTTCCGACAACGCCGACGACGAGATCCTCGCGATTTGGGTCCAGTGCCATTCGTTATCTTCCCTTGAAGTTTGGCGCACGCTTCTCGAGGAAGGCCGACATGCCTTCCCGCTTGTCCTCGGTCGCGAAGGCGAGCCACAGCGCCTTGCGTTCCAGGCTCAAGCCCGTGGCCAGCGAGGCATCCTGACCGGCGAGCGCGGCTTCCTTGGCGAGCTCCACAGCCAGCGGCGCCAGCTTGGCAATGTTGGCGGCCATCTCAGTTGCATGGCTCACCACCTGATCATCAGCGACAACCCGGCTGACGAGACCCATCTCGCTCGCCTCCCGCGCACCGATGATCTCGCCGGTTAGGATCATCAGCATGGCCTTGTACTTGCCGACGGCGCGAACGAGCCGCTGCGTGCCCGAGCCGCCCGGCAGGATGCCGACCTTCACCTCAGGCTGCCCGAATTTTGCGCTCTCGCCGGCGATGATGATGTCGCAATGCAGTGCCAGCTCGCAGCCGCCACCCAGCGCGAACCCGTTCACAGCTGCGATCAACGGCTTCGGAAAGGCTGCTATCTCGTCCCAGAGCTTGTGCGTACCGCGCTGCATGGCCTCGATGGGGCCCAGATCGCGCATTTCCCGCAGATCGGCACCCGCCGCGAATGCCTTCTCGTTGCCCGTAACGACCGCGGCGCGGACCTGCCCATCTTCAGCGGCGGTCTTGAGTTCGGCAACGAGGGCCTTGCGAACTTCCAGGTTCAGCGCATTGCGCGCCTCGGGCCGGTTGATGCGCAGCAGCAGAACACCCTCTGCCGGGCGCTCGGCAAGGACCACGGACATGGCAACTCCAATTGCGAGATCGATCCGTCGCCGAACGGCAGGATAGCCGTTCGCGTAAGGAGCCTAGGACGTGCCGACATCCACCGCAAGTTGCCTACCGGCGGACCAGCCATTCCATAGCGGGGCGACTGGCATGTTCGCCCCTATGGCAATAGGTTTCCCGCAAACTCCCCATCCAAGGACCGGACCAGCCAATAATGATGACAGTCGAGGAAGCCATTACCGGCCGGCAGAGCATTCGTGCGTTTCTCCCGAAACCGGTTCCACGCCCGCTGATCGAACGCATCCTTAAGGCTGCAAGCCGCGCACCATCTGGCACCAATGCCCAGCCGTGGCGCGTGTGGGTGCTCGAGGGCGAAGCAAAAGAGGACCTTTCGCGCGATCTTTATGAGCGCTTCATGCGCGGCGAGCCGGCTCATCACGATTATTTCTACTATTTGCGCGAATGGCGTGAGCCCTATCTCGCCCGCAGACGTGCCACAGGCTGGGGTCTCTACGGACTGCTCGGCATCGCCAAGGGCGATCGCGCGGGCACGAAAGCGCAGCACGCGCGCAACTTCCTGTTCTTTGATGCACCCGTCGGGCTGATCTTCACAATCGACCGTGATCTGGGATTGGGGGCCTGGCTCGACTATGGCATGTTCCTGCAGTCCATCATGATCGCGGCGCGCGAGTTGGGGCTCGAAACCTGCGCGCAGGCCGCGTTCTGCCAGTATCACCACATCATCGAGAAACGGCTCGGAATTCCGCCAGACCAGATTCTCGTCTGCGGCATGGCGCTCGGCTATGCGGATCCCGAAGCAAGAGTGAATCGCTTCCGCACGGAACGGGAGCCCGTCGCGTCCTTCACGACCTTCGTCGACCGGCTGCCGGAATAAGGCTGGGCAGGCCTTTGGCAAGCCTGCCTCGCGGATTTCACCTGCATGAATTGATCATCCTCCCACGTCATGGGGCGGCTCGCACCTGGGTAATTTCCTGGGAGCATGATGCGCGCGCCGTGCGGTATCCAAATCTCGTTAGTGCTGCGTACCAAATGAGCGTGCTGAGCCCGCGCTCCCGAGGGCAAGGGCTCCAGCCGCTCGGGTTTCCGATGATCCCGGAGTGCCGGATGGCAAACCGTGCGCAGCCCTTCAATGCCCGCGCCCTGCATCAAATGGGCGTTCCACCGCTGGAGAGCGGCATCGACGGGCGCGGAATCGCAATCGGGTTCATCGATTACGGCTTCGATATCCTGCACCCGTGCTTCCGCCGTTCCCCGGCAGGACGGACGCGATTTCGCTATCTCTGGGATCAGAACACCGGACGCGAATTCGACGCAAACTTCATCGACCGTCTCATTGCTGCATCGGAACGAGCAGGCACGCGCGAAGCGGCTGATGCCGAATATGACCCACACGCGAATAATTTTGGGCGGCACGGCGTCTGGGGCGGCGCTCATGCCACCATCATGGCTTCCATTGCGGCCGGCAGTGCCGTTGCGGGTTTCCGCGGTGTCGCGCCTGCTGCAGATCTCATCGGGGTGCAACTCGGCCTGCTCGATCACCACTGGAAGGAAGAGGATGCCTTCGGCGTGCCGACCTGGGCGTCCTGGCAGCCGGACGTCGAGCCCGTCTGGACCGGCTGGCGAAGCTACGATGACTCGCCGCAGATCGTCAGTGCGTTGGACTATGTCTTTGAGCGCGCACGCCACCTCAAGGCACGCGGTCTGGTCATCAACCTGAGCATCGGTGCGTACTCCGGGGCGCACGACGGCCGCTCCGCAGTCGAGCATAAGATTGCGGAACTCGCCGCGCGCGGCGCACAAGGCGGGGATTTGCCATGCGCAGTCGTCGTGAGCGCCGGGAATGCGGGCATAGAGGAGGGCCATTTCAGCGGCGAAGCCGAGCCGGACCGGCCAATCTCGTTCGCATGGAGAATGAACCGCGAGGACGTTACTCAGAACAAGCTGGAAATCTGGTACCGCTCCGAAAAGCCTCTCGAAGTCGTCTTGTCACCCGGCGCCGGGATTGCCGAAGCGCTGAACATTTCACCCGGGCGCACCCGCGCCATCGAGCTCTGCGGCGTTCGCGTGGGTATTGCCGATCACGTGCCAGATGCACGCGCGCCACTTTCCCGTGTTCGTATTCTGCTGCATCCACCATTCGTGCCGGACCATGTTTGGCCGGCGACAGGGGAGCTGTCGTTCGACATTTGCTGCGCCACTGACGGCAGCGGGCGGACCCGAATTCATGCCTGGATCGAGCGCGATGACGGACTTGGCAACCGCTCGACGCTCAATCCCAGCGATCCAGCATCGACGCTGTCCGGACTTGCGGCGGCCGAAGGAGCGATCGTCGTAGCGGGCTACGACCACCATCGCGCATCCGAGCATCCGGACGTTTTCCCGCAATCGAGCCTCGGACCATTGCCGTGGGGCGGCCGTGGGACGGCACCACTCGTCTGCGCACCCGGTCATCGCATCTGGGGCGCGCGCTCGAAGACGGCGGGCTTCATCGAAACCAGCGGGACGAGTGCTGCGGCTGCATTCACATCCGGCGTGATGGCGCTGCTGATGCAGCGTCTCGCCGGCAGCCGCAGCCTCGATCCCATCGGAAAAGCGGATCTGCTCATCGCCCCGGATCGCCGCCGGGCGTGGAGCCCGCGGTTCGGCTTGGGCGCCATCAATGTCGCGCACGTTCTTGGAGAGGTGACAGCGTGAATGAACTGGTTCGGATCGAGGGCCTGAATGGCCCGCAGCGGGTGCCCAGGCTCGACAAGCCCTTCAAACTGACAATCTGCGTGAACCAGACCTGCAGCATGGACTGCAAGCTCTGCTACGCCGATTGCGGATCGAGCAAGCGTCCCGAGCTCACGACCGGGCAATGGAAGGCGTTCATCGACCAGCTCGTGGCCGAGGAATTCCTTCACATCTTCTTTGAAGGCGGCGAGCCGTTTCACCGGCCCGATTTCGAAGAGATTCTCGCCCACTGCAATCGCCGCCTCTACGTCGCCGTCAGAACGCATGCCACGATGATCGATGAGGCGCGCGCCGAACGCCTGATGAAGCTCGGCGTCGGCCGGCTTTATGTCGATCTCTTCGCAGCGATTCCCGAAATCCAGGATGAGCTGACCGGGCGGCCCGGCAGCTTCGATGCTGCGATAAACGGTATCCGAAACGCCCGCGCCGCCGGCATCAAGGTCACTATCCTCGGCATCCTCTCACGCAAGAACCACGAACACCTGAAGCGCTATCTCGATCTCGCGGTGGAGCTCGGCTGCGATCAGGTGGGCATTCTGCGGCTGTACCCGCTTGGACGCGCCAAACGGAACTGGGACGAGCTTTCGCTTTCGCTCGATGAAATGATGCGGGCGCTGCACAGCCTCAGAGTTCCACCCGGCGTGCAGCTGATGCAGTCCTGGCACCCCCGCGACGGAAACTGCTGCTGGCAGAATGCCGCCGTGAGCCCGCAGGGCGATTCCATCGGCTGCCCTTACCTGCGCGAGTACGTCAACTACGGCAGCATTCTCGATACGCCCTTCGTCGAGACGTGGAACCATCCGCTCTACCGGGAGCTGCGCTCCAACTCCGTCGAGCAGGCCTGCCCGGAATGCTCGGCAACGCAAGGCACCTTCGGCGGCTGCCGCGCGACGGCATACGCCTTTCACGGCCGCTGGACGGCCCCCGATCCCTACTGCGTGCATAACAATGAAGGAGTGGACCTCCGTGCTCTCCCGCAACGGCTGCTACGCGAAGACTGAAAATGTTGTCTTGAGACGGTTCGAGGAGTGGGGGCGCTGCTACGCGTTCACGCCCGACGAGCCGGAGATCTACGACCTGAACACAAGTGCCTGGTTCATCGTCGAACTGTGTGACGGCCGCCCGTTCCAGCAGATCGAGGCCGACTACATCGCGACCGTCGGCCCGAAGGTCGGCCGGGACAAGGCGAAAGCCCAATTTCACGTGGGCTTCGATGAACTCCTGCGCCGAAACATCATCAGCGCATCCGAGTAATGCGTGGCGACTGATGCAAGAGGCGCGCTCAGCGCCCGCAAATCACAACAGGTTGGCATTCCAAATAGAGGTTGGAGGAGAGCATGTCTTCACATCGCCGAAGGCTTGCACAGCATTTGGAGCTGAGCCAGTCCGTCGCCACGCCGACGCTGGAGAGCGTCAATTGGCAGGTCCGCACCGGTCTCAGCGTTCCGTTTGCGAGCTATATGGCAGGTCGCGGGGCCGGTTCGGAGCCCAGCGCGGAGCCCGTGAACTTCCAGGTGCGAACCGGCCTCAGCGTGCCGTTTGCCGACTTCATGAAGGGGCGCACATCGACGGACGAGCCCGCTGCCGAACCGGTCGACTTTCAGGTCCGCACAGGACTCAGCGTTCCCTTCAACCCGTACATGCTCGGCGCTCATGCCGAGGAGCTGCTGAAAAAGCGCATTATGATCTCGCCGGTCGTGGTGGCCTGGCGCTACCGCGTAACGAGTCCGGAAGACTTCACCGGCTGGCTCGCAACCCGCGAAATACTTCTCAGCGAAAGCCGCATGTCGGGTGATGCGGAACTCAAGGGCGTTCGTTATGGAGGCACCTACCGGGTCGCCAGCGAGCACGACGACGCCGGTTCCAGCTTCAAAACCATCTGGGGCTACACGTGCGAAGCGGCGATGCACACGATGCATCGCCTTTGCAGCGATGATTCCGTCACTGCGACGCTGGTGCAGCTCGAGCTGATCGATTTCGTCAAAGGCCTGAAGCGGTTCATCGCCGAGGCGGGAGACGAGCACTTCTCTGAAGAAGTGATGATTTCAGCCGCGGCCGGGCAGGCCTGACCTGCCATGGGCGTGCAGCCCCGGCCCGGCTGCACGCCCTCTGCGCGCAGAAGAGGAGCCCGCGACCTGACCGAGCGAGCCGCCATTCCGGCCAATATGCGATCCATTGCAGGAGTGCTCTGCGGCCTCGCTGCTGCGGCGATATGGGGCGGCGGTGCGGTCGTTTCGCGTCATCTGGTGACGACCAGTCTGGACCCGGCCGCCTTGACGCTGCTGCGCTACGCCGGCTGCTTCCCCATCGCACTGCTTCTGATGCTTGCGATGGGTGAGCGCGTCCGGCTGACGATCGGCTGGCCGCGCCTTCTCGTCCTGCTGCTCCTGGGCGGGCCGCTCTATCAGGCACTGGTCGTTGCAGGCTACCGGCATGCTACAGCGGCTGGAGGCGCGTTGCTTCTCTCCGGTCTGCTGCCGGTGTTCGCGTTGGGGCTCAACTTTGCACTTTCCGGCACAGTGCCGCGGCTGGGCTTGTCCGGCGCCGCCGCGGTGATCGCCGGTCTGGTGCTGTTCAGCGGCGGATCGGATATTTCGAGCCTTTCATTCAGTGCTCTCATCATGTTCGCGGTGGCAGCGGCCACCTGGGCTGCACTCAATGAGCTCGTCAGGCGCTGGCAAGTTGATCCCTTGCAACTGACTCTCGCGCTGGCTGTCTTTTCTCCGGTGTTCCTGCCGCTGTATCTGCTGACCCATCCCGTTTCGGGCCTGTCAGCACCCCTCGGTGAGGTGTTGCTGCAGGTCGCCTATCATGGCTGGCTGGTGGCAATCGGGGCGACGGCACTCTTCTTCGCTGCGGTTCGCCTTTCGGGCGCGCACATCGCAGCGGTGCTTCAGGCCTTGTCGCCCGGTTTCTCAGCCTGTTTCGGCGCGGTATTCCTGGGCGAGCCGGTAATGCCGGCGCAAGGGATCGGTCTGCTGCTGGTCATCGGCGGAGTGTTGCTTGCCATGTCGGCGCCGTCGCGTCAGCCCTCGCCGGGGGAGCGGGATGTCGGCGCCGGCTCCTGGCCTCGCGCTGTCCTCGTGGGGCTCGCCCCGCGCCTGAAGCCGAGTCGCTGGTCCTGACATCAGCAGGTTCGGAACCGCACCCAAGGCGTTATAGACTGGACGAATCGGTCAACCGGGAAGCCCGTCCGCATGAGCACGCCGCACCTGATCGCCGCCGACTGGGGCACAACCAACTTCCGCGCCTATCTCGCCGACAGAACCGGCGCGATCCTCGCGCGGACGGAAAGTCCGAGCGGCATCCTCGCCGTCGGAAACGGCGCCTTCGCGGACGTGCTGAGGGCGGAAATCGGAGGCTGGATCAGCGCGCATGGCGCATTGCCCGTCATGATGTCCGGCATGATCGGCAGCCGGCAGGGATGGATTGAGGCTCCCTACGTACGCTGCCCCGCCGGCGTTTGCGAGATCGCCGCTGCGCTGACCACCTTCGAGGTCGACGGCATCGGCACCGTTCACCTCGTGCCGGGCCTCGATCACGTGCCCGGGGGCGAAGCTCCGGACGTCATCCGCGGGGAGGAGGCGCAGATCATAGGTGCGATGGCATCGGCCGCGGTTCAGGACGCCATCTACGTGCATCCGGGCACGCACTCGAAATGGGTGACGGTCGCGGGCGGCATCATTGCCGGCTTCACCACCTACATGACGGGCGAGGTCTACGGTGCGCTCAAGAACCATACGATCCTCGGGCGGCTGATGAAAGAAGGCGAACCCGGCGGCGCAGGCTTCCTGCAAGGCGTCGAAGCAGCGCGGCGGGCCACGGCAGGGGGCGACCTGCTGCATCAGCTCTTCAGCGTCCGGACGCTTGGGTTGTTCGAGCTGCTGCCGGCCGAAGAACTGACCGACTATCTGTCCGGCCTGCTGATCGGTTCGGAGATCTCCGCCGCTGCCGAGCCCGGCCAGTGCATCACCATTTTCGGCAGCGACGAGCTGACGAGCCGCTACGGCAGGGCCGCAGAAGCGCTGGGACTCGCCTGGAACCGCGGACCCGAGCATAGTGTTGTCGCGGGACACCTGCAGCTCGCCCGAGCCGCTGGACTGCTGGAGACATCGCAATGAAGGACTTCGACAGCGCCATGTCCGACTGCCCGCTGGTCGCTGTTCTCCGGGGCATCACGCCCGCGGAAAGCGAACCGGTCGGCGCCGCGCTGGTCGAGTCCGGCTTCTCGATTATCGAGGTTCCGCTCAACTCGCCCGAGCCGCTTCGATCCATCCGCATCCTGGCCGAGCGGTTCGGAGAGAAAGCCCTGATCGGCGCCGGCACGGTGCTGTCGCCGGCCGCCGTCGATGAAGTGGCCCAAGCAGGCGGACAACTCATCGTCATGCCACACGGCGATCCAGCCGTCGTCGCGGCGGCGAAAGGGCGTGGTCTCGCTTGCCTGCCGGGGGTTGCAACACCGACGGAGGTGTTCGCCGCGCTCGCCGCCGGAGCCGATGCGCTCAAGCTGTTCCCCGCCGAAGCCATGCCGCCCAATGTGGTGAAGGCACTGCGCGCCGTCCTGCCGCCATCCGTGCGTCTGATGCCCGTCGGCAGCATTGGCGCGCACAACATGGCCGCTTACCTGGAGGCCGGTGCAGCCGGCTTCGGCATCGGCTCGACGCTCTACAAGCCGGGCAAATCGGCGGCCGACGTGCGCCGGGAGGCCGAGGCACTGGTCGATGCCTACATGGCCGCAACCCGCACGAGTGCACTCTAGAAGCATGCCTCACCTGCAATCCAGCGGGCAGCCGTAGCCTTGCGCGGCTGAGCGGTTCCCCATTATCAGTTGCCAGCGCCTCTTCGCGCACAGGGACGAGGTACGGGCTGGAAATGGCGAACTTTGATGACGCGCTGACAGTGGCTCACCAGAGCGCCGACGCCCTTTGGCGTGAAGACAACGCGAGCCGCGGGCTGGGAATGGAGCTAACCGAGATTGGACCCGGATACGCCCGCATCGCGATGGTGGTGACCGAAAGCCCGGCCAATGGCCACGGCACCTGCCACGGCGGCTTCATATTCACATTGGCGGACAGCGGGTTCGGCTACGCCAGCAACACCTACGGCCAGCGCACGGTCGGCCAGCACTGCTCGGTCTCGTTCATTTCGCCCGGCCGGGTCGGCACCCGTCTCATTGCCGAGGCACGCGAGCGTCATCGCGGCGAGCGCAGCGGCATCTATGACGTCACGGTTTCAGACGAAGCGGGGACTGTGATCGCGGAATTCCGCGGCCACTCGCGTACCGTCCCCGGATCTTTGATTGCAGACAAATCGGAGTGAGCCCATGCGACCAGCCTATCTCGTCACCGGCATCCGTACGCCGATCGGGCGTTACGGCGGCAGCCTTTCGAGCGTGCGGCCCGACGACCTCGGGGCTCACGTCATCCGGGAGCTGATGGCGCGCGTGCCCTCCGTTCCGGCAGCGGCAATTGACGATGTGATCTTCGGTTGCGCCAACCAGGCCGGCGAGGACAATCGCAACGTGGCGCGGATGTCCGCTCTGCTCGCCGGGCTGCCAACGGAAATCCCGGGCGCCACGATCAATCGGCTGTGCGGCTCAGGTCTCGACGCGCTGGCCCAGGCCGCTCGGACCATTCGCACTGGCGAGGCCGAGGTGGTCATCGCAGGTGGCGTCGAGAGCATGTCGCGGGCGCCTTTCGTGATGGGCAAGGCGACGCAACCATTCTCGCGGCAGGCGGAAATCCACGACACGACCATTGGCTGGCGCTTCGTCAATCCGCTGATGAAGGAAAAATACGGCATCGATTCCATGCCGGAAACGGCCGAGAACGTGGCCGAGCAATTTCAGATTTCGCGAGCGGACCAGGACGCCTTCGCGCTGCGCTCCCAGAACCGGGCGGCGTCGGCGCAGAAGAGCGGGCGGCTCGACAAGGAGATCGCTGCGGTCACGATCCCGCAGCGCAAGGGCGATCCGGTCGTCATTGCCAAGGACGAGCATCCACGCGAAACGACGCTCGAAAAACTGGCAAAGCTGCCGACTCCCTTCCGGAAAGGCGGCACGGTGACCGCGGGCAATGCCTCGGGCGTGAACGACGGCGCGGCGGCGCTGCTTGTCGCTTCCGACGCCGCGGTCGAAAAGTACGGGCTGACGCCGCTTGCCCGCGTCGTTGGAGCGGCGACGGCGGGCGTGCCGCCGCGGATCATGGGCATCGGGCCGGCGCCCTCCACGCGCAAGCTGATGGAGCGGCTGAAACTCACGATTTCGGACTTCGACATCATCGAGTTGAACGAGGCCTTCGCCGCCCAGGCCCTGGCTGTCACGCGGCAGCTTGGGCTTGCCGACGACGCCGAGCACGTCAACCCGAATGGCGGCGCTATCGCGCTTGGCCACCCGCTCGGCATGTCCGGAGCGCGGCTGGCGCTCACCGCTGCGCTCGAGCTCAAGGAGCGAAATGCACGCCGCGCGCTGTGCACAATGTGCATCGGCGTCGGCCAGGGTATCAGCCTGGCCCTGGAGGCCGCCTGAAGCCACTCCGGCAAGCGACCATTCGCTGCCCTTCCGCGTTAAAGGTGTTAACCTCTCACGCGGGGGGCAGCGGATCGGATCGAAGGAGTGGTCATGGCCTTTGAAGACGTGCAGGCGGAGCTCGGCCTCCTGCTCACCCAGATCGAGAACGAGAAGCAGCCGGAGGACCGGCACGAGATCTACCTCGTCATCATGCGGAAACTGAACGAGCTCAGGGCTTACGGAATGCCGCTGCCCCAGGATCTCGTCGAGCTCGAGCAAAACCTTGAAAAGGAGTTCGAGTCCGATCGTCGCGGCAGCGCGTAAGGCCAGGATGCCCGCCTGGCCGATATGGCCGGCCTGCGCGGGCGAGCACTATTCGAGAGCGGAGTCGTTCAATGCAACGCGTGCAATGCCAGGGCGTGCATCACATCACGCTCGTCGGAGCCGATCGTCAGACGTCCATCGACTTTTGGGAGGGGGTGCTCGGGATGCCGTTCGTCTTCGAGCAGCCGAACCTGGACGCACCCGAGCAGAACCACCTCTACTTCGATCCCGGTGATGGACGCCTCATCACGATTTTCACGAACGAGTCCTGGCGGCCGGATCGCACGCCGAACCCGACCAACGTCGGCAACGTCCACCACATCGCCTTCATGGTATCGCGCGCGACCTATACGCAGGCAGCCACCCGGCTACGCGAGCGGGGCTTCGCCAATTCCGGCGAGGTGGACCGCGGCTTCATGTATTCGCTCTATTTCCGCGATCCGCTGGGCCAGTTGCTCGAGCTCGCCTGCTACAAGTTCGAGCCACCGGTCGGCTGCACCCACGCCGACGTGCTCCGCGAAGCCCACAGGATTCGCGTGGCGAAGGGCGCCCACAACATCACCGACGAGCACCTCGCCGATGCGATAGAAGCACTGTCACGCCCGCGCGAGACTGGCGCGAATTAATTACCGTTCTCGTCAAGCTGCCCCGTCGACACGGGATACTCGGAGCGCCGCACTCATTTGCGGCGCTTCCGAAACAACGAGCAAGCAACTGCCTTATCCGATCTGTCGGAGCATTTTCGTTCGGGCCAAACCGGCAGCCATGAGGAAGCTCAGATCGCTGCCGCTCAGGATCATCTGCGCGCCAAGGCCGATGTAGCGGCGCAGGCCTTCTTCTGAATATACGCCGCCCATGCCGGCCCATTTGCCGTGTTTGCGGCACGCGGCGACCATTGTCTCGTAGGCCGCAGCCACGCGCTCGTGCATCAACTCGCCGGGAATGCCCATCTCGCAGGTGAGGTCGTTCGTGCCAATCAGCAGCACGTCGATACCGGGCACGGCCGCGATGGCATCTGCATTGGCGATCGCGTCGGGCGTTTCGAGCATCGCCACGATCAGCACGTTCTCGTTGACGGCCGCCGCGGCCTCCGGAAGCGGTGCCGATTTGAATGCGAGCTGCGGCATGGCTCCGGTGATGGAGCGGTGGCCGACCGGCGGGTATTTCAAATGGGCGACGATCTCGCGAGCTTCCTCGGCCGTATCCACGTGCGGCATGACGATGCCGTAAGCGCCGCCATCGAGTGCGCGGGAGGCCAGATCGTAGCGGCCCTTCGGCACGCGCACGAGCGGAGAAATGCCAGCCCCCAGTGCCGCGACGGAAATCTGCACGGCCGTGTCCAGCCCCATCGTCCCGTGCTCGAGATCGATGAACAGCCAGTCGAACCCGCAGGTTTTCATCGCCAATGCGATGTCCGCCGTCCGCGCCTGGCGAAGCCCGAGCCCTATGGCAAGCTCCCCGTTCTGCAGCCGCTCCCGTGCCGGGTTCCTGATGGTCAGCATCTCAACCTCGTATCCGTTCCTGTCCGGCGCCCATGTGACTTCAAGGCGGCCGATCAGGCAATAGCTGAGCCGGAAGAGCTCCTCAGGACTTCAGCGTGCGGAGGCCACGTCCTGGTGGTTCTCGACGGCCCGCAGTGTTTTCCGGACGGACGTCTGGAGCTTCGTCAGCTTGGTACGGACCCGGTGCTCCGCATCGCGGAAGCAATCACGCTCGCGTTCGCGCCGCTGCAATGATTCGGCCAATGCAGCGGAATTGTCAGTGTTGGCGGCCGCCGATTCCGCAGAGTTCCCCGCGTCGCCTTCAGCCTTCGCTTGAACGATCGGAGCCGCAATGTTCTGCTCCTCGTCCGTGTAGGTGCATTTCGGCGCGGCGTCCCGCGTCATCAGCGCGGCGGAAGGTTTCGGCACGACCATTGCCTTCGGCGGGGGTGGCGGTGGCATCGGATGAACGGCACATCCGCCGGCAGCCAGCGAAGCCATCAGGCAACCACCGGCCAAGCCGAGCCTCGAGTTCGATTTTCCGGAGTTCTCTGAGGTTTCGGATCCGAGTTGCTCAATACAACGAGGGCGAGCCTCGAACGGCACATGACGCATGCTACTCGACCTTTCGCTCTCCCCAAGCGAGGGTTAATAGGGCGATTATGTCGAGAGGTTGTTATGCTTTGGTTACTGATAATCAGATCACGACACCCCAGGTCTTGGCCGCAAAACCAGGATACGTTTCGGCGACCTGCCTGGAAATTTCGGTCCGGAGAAGACGTAATGCCGCGCTGTCCAGTGGCTCTGTCGTCGGGATATGTTCCGGGGCGGCATACTCGAACCCGGTCGCCTCTTTCACCTCCGCGGGGCCGATACCCGGGTGCGTGCTTTGCAATCGGAAGCGGCACGCGTTCTTGTCGAATGAGAACACGCAAAGTCCAGTCACCAGCGCATAGGGTCCACCGGGCCGGTATTCGTTTTCGGGCGATGTGCCGGCGGCGCTGATGAAGTCCACTTTCGGCACCAGAGTTCGCGGTGTGTGCTCTTCGCGAAAGAGAATTACCCGAGGAATGAGATGATAGAGATAGGCCGAGCCGAAAGATCCCGGAAACCGCACCTTGCTTTGCGGATAATCGCCGAGGCCGACGAGATTGATATTCGCCGCGCCATCGATCTGGCCGCCGGATAGAAAGAAGGCATCGATGCGCCCTTGAGCAGCGCAGTCGAACAGCTCGCGGCCACCATCCGTAAACGCGTTGTGAGTCCGGCTCCCCAACAGCGAGACGCGCAGCTCGCCGCCGGAAAGCGCCCGCGCCAGCAGAGCCGCCGAACCCGGAATCGGCGAGCTGTTGCCAACCGCGACATGCCGCAGCCCCTGCAGCATCCGCGTGATCGCGCCGATCATGATTTCCGTGCGGCTGATGCTGTCGATCTCCACAGTGCTCATGCGGGCACCCTTCCGAAAATGGCCTCGTCCGCCCAGCGCTGGAAACCGTCCTCGGTCTTTGCCGCCGCCGCGTAGGCCGCGAGTTCCGCAGTGTCGGCCGGATAGGCTCCCGCAAGGCCAATCGGGCGTGCGCCGCCGGGCACCGCCGAAATGGCCGAGATGTAAAGCGCAGGGATCGTTCCTGCCGCCATCGTGTCGTCCGTCAGGAAATCCGCGTCCTCGATGCGCTCTACGGTGACCAGCGTCGTGCGCGCCGCATGCGCCATCAGCATCAGCTCGCGGCGAACACCGATCCACACATTCCCATTGCGGTCGGCGGCCCGGGCGTGGAACAGCGCAATATCCGGCTGAATGGCCGGGATAAGCACGATGGGATCGTCACCGCCGCCAAACGGGTTGTCGATCACCTTCCAGTCTGGCCGGTACTTCAGCAGATCGGAGCCGAGAATGCCCCGAAGCGGCATGAACGGGAGGCCCTTCTCAGCCGCCTGCAACCCTGCATGAATGGCCGGACACGTCGCATCCTTCATCGCAATCCGGCCTTTGCGGATGGCGGCTGAAAATCGCGGCGGTATGCCCTGCTCGCCGAGCGTCATGGCGGCCGCCTCGACACTCGCCACACAGCCGGCACCGATCAACCAGTCCGCCTGGAAACCGCCGCTCGGCACGCCGATCAGGTGCAGGTCACGGCAGCCGCGCCGTATCAGCGCCTTCACCGCCTCCATCGCACAGCCCGAGTAATCCGGCGGAATGGCAATACTGGCGCCATCCGGAATGCGCGCAACGAGGTCGTCGAGCCCAATCACCATGTCAGCCGCGTGCATTGACATGCTCCTTCCATGATCGGGGCGCACTTTGGCCCGAGCAGTCCTGCTGCACAAGTATCGGCGGATATGCTGTAATCTGCAGCGTACCTCGCATCGCGGCTTCTCATGCCGGGCGCGGCACACTGCAAGCGCTGACGAGCCCATCTGTGCCGACTTGCCCCGCCTGACGTCATGGCGGGCAAGTGATGCGTAGGTCCGTCAGCGGCCTGATTGCGAATTCGGAATCCACAATTTCGGAGGAAACCAGGCCATGTCTCGTGTTCAGCTTCACAAGTTCGATGATCTCGCCAAGCCCATCCGCACGCGCGAGCAGCGCCATGCGGAGCTCAGCCGCCGTGGCTTTCTCGGCGCAGCGGCCGGGCTCGCGGCGTTGACGTCCATGTCGAAGGACGCCTTTGCGCGCAACTTCGGGCCCGGCGCGGAGCCGATACGCTATCCCGATCCCGACGTCGTCGTGCTCGACAAGCAGTTCAAAGCGAAGCTCGGCAACACGCCGATCCAGCGGCTTTACACTGGCACGCTCTGGGCGGAAGGACCGGCCTGGAACGGCGTGGGCCGCTATCTGGTGTGGAGCGACATCCCAAACGACGAGAACCTGCGCTGGCTGGAGGAGGACGATCACGTTTCCCGCCGTTTCCGCTTCCCCGCGGGCAACAGCAATGGCAACACGTTCGACTTCGAGGGGCGGCAGATCGCCTGCCAGCACGGCACACGCAAGGTCGTGCGCTACGAGCACAACGGCAAGACGACCGTGCTCGCGGACAAGTTCGACGGCAAGGAGCTGAATGCCCCGAACGATGCCGTCGTGCATCCCGATGACGGCTCGATCTGGTTCACCGATCCCGGATATGGCTCGCTGATGGAGTACGAGGGCAATCGTCTGCCCGAGAGCGCGGGGAACGTGAGCCCGATCCAGAAAGAGGCGATCTACCGGATCGATGCTCAGTCGGGCGAGGTGACAAAGGTCGCCGACGAGCCCTTGAAGCCCAATGGCCTATGCTTCTCGCCTGACTACAGGCTGCTCTACGTCGCCGATACCGGCATGACGCATTACCCGGAGGCCAAGAGTCAGATCTGGGTCTACGATGTCGACGGCACGAGCCTGAAGAACCCGCGGACGTTCACCAGCATGGAGTGGGACGGAAAGACCGGCCTTGCCGACGGCATCCGCTGCGACGAGGACGGCAACATCTGGTCGAGCGCCGGCTGGGTCGGAGACGGTTATGACGGCGTGCACATCTTCTCGCCGGACGGCACACGCATCGGCCAGATCCGGCTGCCGGAAATCTGCTCGAATGTCTGCTTCGGCGGCAGCAAGCGCAACCGACTGTTCATGACGGCGAGCCAATCGCTCTACGCCGTCTACGTCGAGACACGCGGGGCGCACATCACCTGATGCCCATGGGCGCAGGCCGAGAGCCCGCCATGCCGGAGGGCTCTCACCCCCGCCGCAAGACCCCGTATCTGCGGCGCACCGCTAAAGCGCTGCACCGCGCGCGGGATAACGGGTCGGATGGACTACTGGACCTCGCGATTATCACCCCAGCAGGAGCTATGCTTGCGCCGCGGGCCGCAGCGGGCTAGCAATTCGCGCACGGCTTCCCAACCAGACGGAACTTTCAGGAAATGCCCACGCACAATCTGCTGCTGCTGCCCGGTGACGGAATCGGTGTCGAGGTCATGGCCGAGGTCGAGCGCCTGCTCGCCTTCTTCCAAAAGAAGGGCAAGGCCAACTTCGAGATCACCACGGACCTCGTCGGCGGCGCAGCCATCGACAAGCACGGCACGCCGCTGACCGACGAGACGCTGGCCAAGGCGAAGCAGGCTGATGCCGTCCTGTTCGGGTCCGTCGGCGGGCCGAAGTGGGATAACGTACCGTACGAGATCCGCCCCGAAGCGGGACTGCTGCGGTTGCGGCGCGAGCTCGACCTGTTCGCCAACCTGCGGCCCGCCATCTGCTATCCGGCGCTGGCCGAGGCGTCCTCACTGAAGCGGGAGTTCGTCGAGGGCCTCGACATCCTCATCCTGCGCGAGTTGACCGGCGGCACCTACTTCGGCGAGCCGAAGGAGATCGTCACGCTGGAGAACGGTGAGAAGCGCGCCGTCGATACCACCGTCTACACGACACACGAGATCGAGCGCATCGCGCTGGTCGCCTTCGATCTCGCCCGCAAGCGCAGTGGCAAGGTCCACTCGGCCGAGAAGCGGAACGTGATGAAGACTGGCGTCCTCTGGAACCAGGTCGTCACCGAGACGCACAAGAAGCACGGCGAGGGCGTCGAGCTGCATCACATCTTGGCCGACAACTGCGCCATGCAGCTCGTGCGCAACCCGAAGCAGTTCGACGTAATCGTCTGCGACAATCTGTTCGGCGACGTGCTCTCGGACGAGGCCGCGATGCTGACGGGCTCGCTGGGGATGCTGCCGTCCGCCTCCCTCGGCGCACCCGACGAGTCGGGCAGCCGCAAGGCCCTCTACGAGCCCGTCCACGGCTCCGCGCCGGATATCGCCGGCCAGAACAAGGCCAATCCGATCGCCAGCATCGCCAGCTTCGGCATGGCGCTGCGCTACTCGTTCGACATGCCGCGCGAGGCCGATATGGTGGATCAGGCCATCGCGGCCACACTCGCCCGCGGCCTGCGCACGGGCGACATCATGCAGCCCAATATGCGGCTTGTCGGCACCTCCGAGATGGGCAGCGCCATCCTGGAAGAGCTGGAGCGGCTGTCCGGCTGACCCGCCAACTGCTGCACCAGGAGCCCAGAATTTCGGGAAAATGACGGCGATTGCCCGATCGGGGCAATAATGTGTCTGCTGCGACGCACTGGCGGAAATAATCGCGACGGTGCGTCGCTGGAACCGGTCAGCGGATTGACCGGCAGCGGACCTCAACCTTAAGATTTGTTGTAAAGCTTACCTTCTGAGCAAACACTGATGGCCCGGCGGTTATCCGCCAGGCAAACACTCGCTTGCTGCAGCCACCTGGGGGATCAATGAGGAGACTGTTCGCCCTCGCGTCGATCGCGGCCCTGGTTGCCACCTTCGCCAGCGTCAACGCGCAAGGTCTGTTTGGGTTCCGCCTCCTGAAGCTCGACGGCGAGTATGTCGTATGGAGCACCTGGGAAGGCGAGCCGACGGCCGCCAACGTGACGTATGCGTACGTGCGCTCCAGAACGGAAACCCCGGACGCCATCAACTGCGGATCCATGGGCCCGCTCGCCCCGGTGCTCCGGAAATCCGGCCTCGACCGCGAGGCTTTCCGGGCTGAGGTGCGCGCGGCCTTCGACATGTGGGAATCGGTTGCCAACATCACGTTCAGCGAGGTCGACGACCCGAGCGACGCCGGCATCCTCATCGGCGCCCAGCTGGAGCCGGTCGGCCGGGCGTTTACGAACGTGGCCTACAAGTCGGGCGACGTAGAGCCCAGGCCCATCGAGCGCTCGCTGATCTGCTTCAATCCGGAGCAGCCTTGGAAGATCGGCTTCGACGGTGACCTCGAAGTCTACGACGTCCGTTACACGGCCGCGCATGAGATCGGGCACGCCATCGGCCTCGATCACCCCATCTCGGCCGGGCAATTGATGCACCATCGGTATGAAGAGCGGTTCCGCACGCTTCAGTCAGGTGACATCGAGGGTGTCGCACTCCTCTACGGCCTGCGCGAGCGCCCGGCAGATGCCAAGCCCCAGCCGAAGGTCTATTCCGCTTCGGCCAAGGCTGCGATCGACGAATAGCAGCCTCCCCCCGCAGGGTCTTGACCTGAAGAGGCGTGGGTGAGCAAATCCACGCCTCGCCAATGTTTTTCGGCCCCAGCTTCAAGCGTGGACACAATGACTTCCCCCGAGCACTGGTCGTCGGACGTCTTTCGCGAGATGAAAGCTCGCGACATCCGCACCGTCTGCACCATTCCCGATGGTGGCCTCACGCAGCTCCTGAACATGGTGAAGGCCGATCCGGTCCATCGGCTGGTGACGCTCACGACCGAGGAGGAGGGCATCGGCATTGCCACGGGCTGCTGGCTCGGCGGCGAGCGCGCCATGATCGCCATGCAGTCCTCGGGCGTCGGCAACTGCATCAACGCGCTCGGGCTGCCCACCGCGCTGCGGACGCCGTGCCTGATGCTCGTCACCATGCGCGGGCAATGGGGCGAGTTCAATCCATGGCAGGTGCCCATGGGCCAGGGCACGCGCCCGGCCCTGGAGGCCATGGGCGTGAAATGCTTTCCGGTCGACAAGGCGGCCGAGATCGGTGAGACGTTCGCCGCAGCGGCGGACCTTGCCTTCCATGGCGGGCTGTCTGCGGCCGTGCTCATCAGCCAGCGTGTGATCGGCGCCAAGGGGTTCGGACAGAAATGACCACGACCAGCAGCACCCCCGCATCGAACAAGATCCAGCGCCGCGCCTTCGTCGCCGAGCTGCTGAAGCGCCGTGGCAATGCGCTCGTCATTCCCGGCCTCGGCAGCCCGACCTGGGATACCTTCGCCTCAGGCGACAGCCCCGAGTACCTCTACTCCTGGGGCGGCATGGGCCTGGCGGTCCCGACCGCCCTTGGCGTCGCCCTCGCCCAGCCCTCGCGCCGCGTGCTCGCGCTGACCGGCGACGGCGAAATGATGATGGGCATCGGCTCCCTCGCCGTCGTCGCCGACCAGAACCCGCAGAACCTCGCCATCCTGGTTCTCGACAACGAGCACTTCGGTGAAACCGGCCGACAGACGGGTCTCACCGCGAACAAGGTGGACCTCACCGCCGTCGCCCGCGGTTTCGGCATCGAGCGGACCATGACCGTGACGGAAGAGGGGAAGGTCGGCGAGCTCGCTGAGTTCCTGTTCCAGGGTCAGGGACCGGCGCTGGCGGTCGCCAAGATCGCGTTGTCGGAAGACCCGTGGCGGTTGCCGGAGAAAGACGGCGGCACCATTGCCCGCAGGTTCAGGATGGCGCTTGGGTTGGAGACTGCTTAAGCTGGCTTAATAGCAAGCTTCCTCAGGCCCATAGTCGCGCTCGCTCGTAAGCTCACTGTAGAAGAGGGCCGCAGCATCGCTGCTGCCGCCCGCTCGCATGTGGAGGAAGAATTACCGGCCAACGCCGAAGTTGTAATTCACGCCGAGACGAAACACATCGAACTCGAGCTCGGCGGGGAAGCTGTCGGTCACGTGGGGCACACCTGCCCAGGTCGTGCCCTTGAGGTGATAGTCCTCTTTGCCGAGATCAACGTGCAGCCATTCGGCTCGCACCGTCCAACCGTCGGTAACCAGGAACTCGCCGCCAACACCTGCCGCCCAACCGAAGTGGTTCTCTTCTGCTGAGCCTCTGGCGGTGACGAAATTCCCGCTCCCGGTGTCGACCACCACGAGATTTGAGTCCGTTTTCCCCCAGGCGAAGCCACCCGTGCCGTAGAGCAGCAGCGCGGGCGTGACGAGGAAGCCGAGACGGCCCCGCACCGTCCCGAAATAGTCCAGCTCATTGCCGATGCTCCACGCGGTGTCGAGGGCTGGGTATGGGAAGAATTGCTTCCGCTCTTCCAGGTCCGCCCACGAGATGTCGGCCTCGAGCCCCCAGACAAACGACCCTTGCTGGCGGTTGAAGCCGACCTGCAGGCCACCAAGCCAACCATCTCCATCCAGGCTTTTGCCCGAGTGGTCGAAAACAGATTGGGGGTACTTGTACTCGTCCGAGTAGGCCATATTGCCATCCCAGCCCCCGGTGACCCATCCCGCATGGGCGCCGAAGTAGAGGCCCGACCAGTTATAGGGCGCGACGAGAATTGGTGCGTCTTTGAGCGAACCACCGTAGGGATCACCATAGGGGCCCAGGTCGGCAGCACTGGCAACACTCGTGAAAGCTGCGAGCGCAATTGCTGATAGGTAGAAACGCATAATTTCCCCTCCTGGTTGAGGGTTCCTCGTATATCGCAACTACCCCAGAATGTCCGTAGTCCAGCTTTTGTTTTGGTGCGCGGCGTTGCCGAGCTGCGACACCGGAACCCGTGCGGAACGCCCGATCCTATTGAGATCAGACGAAAAACCGGCCAGCCGCCGCCCAGTACTCTCCAGTCGCCGCCAAGCATTCGTCACTGCGTTGCGGCCCTGCCCTGTGGATTTCCCGTTCGCGGGTCTGGAGCAGATAAAAAAGGCAGGCCCCCCTGGACCTGCCTTTCTGCTACTTCACGCGTTAGTCTAGGCTGCGTGATTACCCCATATAGCTGACGAACTTGCCCGTCATGTAGACGAGCAGGCCTTCCGTCCCGCCTTCGTAGCCGAAGCCCGAATCCTTGATGCCACCGAAAGGAACCTCCGGCAGCGCCAGGCCGTGGTGGTTGATGGTGACCATGCCGTGGTCGAGGGCGTCGGCGATCTGGGCGGCGGTCTTGCCGTTGCGCGTGAAGGCGTAGCTGGCAAGGCCATAGGCCAGTCGGTTGGCCCGCGGCAGCACCTCCTCGGTGTCCTTGAAGCGCTGCATGACGGCGACGGGACCGAACGGCTCCTCGTTCATGATGCGCGCCGTGTCCGGCACGTCGGTCAGCACCGTCGGCTCGAAGAAGTTGCCCTGGTTGCCGATCCGCTTGCCGCCGGTGGCGACCTTCGCGCCCTTCTCCTGCGCATCCTGGACGAAGCTCTCGATGGCCGTAATCCGGCGCGGATTGGCAAGCGGACCCATCTTGCTTTCCGGATCGAGGCCGTCGCCGACCTTCAGGTTCTTGGCGATGTCCGTGAACTTGGCGACGAACTTGTCGTAGATCTTCTCCTGCAGGAAGAAGCGGGTCGGCGAGATGCAGACCTGGCCGGCGTTGCGGTACTTCATGGCCGCCATCAGCTTGGCAACCCCTTCCGCATCGACGTCGTCGTAGACGAGGACTGGCGCGTGCCCGCCGAGCTCCATGGTCGCCCGCTTCATATGGCTGGCCGCAAGCGCGTTGAGGTGCTTGCCGACCGGGATCGAGCCGGTGAACGAGATCTTGCGGATGACCGGCGACGGGATCAGGTACTCGGAGATTTCCGCCGGCGTGCCGTAGACGAGATTGATGACGCCCGCCGGTACGCCCGCGTCATGGAAGCAGCGCACGAGGCCGATGGGTGAGCCTGGCGTCTCCTCCGGGCACTTGATGATGATGGAGCAGCCGGCAGCCAGCGCCGCCGCGATCTTGCGCACGGCCTGCGTGACGGGGAAGTTCCACGGCGCGAAGCCCGCGACGGGACCGATAGGCTCCATGATGACCATGTTGCGGACGCCGTCGGCACGGGCCGGGATGATGCGGCCGTAAGCGCGGCGGCCTTCCTCGGCGAACCAGTCGGTGATGTCCGCAGCGCCCTGAACCTCGAGGCGAGCCTCGATGAGAACCTTGCCCTGCTCCTGCGTGAGCACCTTGGCGATATCGTCCGCGCGCTCACGGATAAGGTCGGCCGCCTTGCGCAGGATCTTGGCGCGCTCGTAGGCCGAGACGCGCTTCCATTCCTTGAAACCCTTGTCGGCCGCGGCGAGCGCCGCATCCAGCTCGGCCTTCTTGGCGTGCGGGAGCTTGCCCAGCACCGTATCCTTCGAGGGGTTCACAACGTCCGACGTGACGCCGCTGTCCCCCTGGGTGAACTTGCCGTCGATGTAAAGTTGGAGGTTCTCGTACATGAGTGCTCTTTCCGATTGTCTGGTCTGGCGTCTCGGAGAAGCCTGTTAGAAGTGCGCTCCTCGTGTCAGGCGTTCGCCTCATAGCGTTTAGCAGGAGGCCATGCCTGAGGTCCAACACGGCGATACTGATCCGGCCACTTCGGTTGCGTGCCGAGCCGATACGCTGCGTGCCACGCCCAATGCGGATTGTCCAGAAAGGCGCGGGCGACGGCGACGAAGTCCGCCTGTCCGTTGGCGACGATCGTCTCGGCCTGCTCCGCCTCGGTGATCATGCCGACGGCCATGACGGGAAGGCCGACAGCCTTTTTGATCTGCTCGGCGAAGGGAACCTGGTAGCCAGGTCCGATCGGAATGCGCGCGGACGGATGATTGCCCCCGGACGATACGTCGATGAAGTCGCAGCCGAGATCCTTCAGCCGCTTGGCCAGCTCGATCGAGTCCTCGATGGTCCAGCCACCGTCCACCCAATCGACCGCCGAGATGCGCATGCCAAGCGGCTTCGACTCGGGCCACGCCGCGCGCATCGCCTTGAACACCTCGAGCGGAAAGCGCATGCGATTCTCGAGGCTGCCGCCCCACTCGTCCTCCCGCTTGTTCGAGAGCGGTGACAGGAACTGGTGCAACAGGTACCCGTGCGCACCATGCAACTCGATGAGGTCGAGACCGAGCCGGTCGGCGCGCCTGGTGGCGGCTACGAATGCGGCCTTCACATCCTCCATGCCCTGCGGCGTCAGCGCCATCGGCACATGCCAGCCCTCGTTGAACGGAACCGCAGACGGCGCCTTCGTCTGCCATGCGCCTTCCTGCAGCGAAGTGCCGGGCGGCGTGCCCTCCCACGGGCGGTGTGTCGAGGCCTTGCGGCCCGCGTGCCCAAGCTGGATGCCGATCTTCGCCGACCCGTACTTCCGGCACGCTTCCACGACCCGCTTCAGGGCCTGCTCGTTCTCGTCGGAATAGAGGCCGAGGCAGCCATGAGTGATCCGCCCTTCGCGCTCGACACCCGTTGCCTCGATGATCAGCAGGCCGGCGCCGGAGTTCGACAGCGCGCCGAGATGCATCATGTGCCAGTCCGTCGCCGAGCCGTCCTCGGCCGAGTACTGGCACATCGGGGAAACGACGATCCGGTTATCGAGGGTGAGCTCGCGCAGCCGCGCCGAGGAGAACAGTGCTCTGTCTGGCATGGAACAGTTCCTGAGCTGGGGAGTGTTTGAACGTTCGAAGGGAAGCCTAAAGCTCCTTGTTCGAAAGATCAATACTTCCGAACTAGGCAGGCGTCACATCTGCTCCCGGTACTCTGCCGGATCGGCCAGCGCTTCGATCAGTGCGGGCTGCTTCGCCGCCATCGCTTCCGCGAGAACCCGCTCGAACTCCGGCTGCGAGGACACACGCTCGGCGGCAAGTCCGAACCCGGATGCGATCTCGGCGAAGTTGGGCGATCTGAACGTCACGCCCTGCCGTTCCAGCGCGAGCTTCTCCTGCTTCAAGTCGATGAGCGCCAGGCTGTCATCGTTCAGAACAACGGTCACGACCGGCAACTGCAGCTCCGCCAGCAGCGCCAGCTCGCCGAGGCTCATGAGCGCACAGCCGTCGCCGAGCATGGCCACGACCTGCCGGCCGGGCGCGGCGAGGCTTGCGCCGATGGCGGCGGGAATGGCGTAACCCATGCAGCCAAGCCCGTTCGACTGGATAAGCTGGCCCGGCGATATGCAGGTCAGCGCGTGGTTGCCCAGGATCCGGTGCGCGCCGACGTCAATCGTCATCATCAGGTCCGGCGTAACGCAGCGGGAGACGGCTTGAAACAGACCCGCCGGACTGATGCGTCCCGCCAACTCGCGCGGGCGCACGATGCGTGCCACCTCCTGCATGACGCCGCTCAGCACCGCAGCATCCCAGCCGCAAGGACGCTGATCCGCGCGCGTGAGCTGCTCCAGCATGCCAAATACATCGCCAGCGTACTGGTCTCCGCAGCCGAAGATGCGGTGTGACTGCGGCGTCCAGTCGAGGCTGATCACGGCCTGACCTGGGGCCCACGCATCGAGCCATGCATCCCGCAGCTCGATCGGATCGAAACCGATCAGCACGATGAGGTCGGCCTGCCGGATGAGCTTCAGACTGACATCATCGACAACCGGCGAAAGGGCTACCGCACCCATGCACAGCGGATGCGTCTCGGGCACCAGCCCTTTGGCCTTGTAGGTTGCAAAGAACGGCATCTGCCAACTCTCGAGAAAGCGGCGGACGGGTTCGCTCCCTCCCTCGGACAACGCACCGCGGCCGACCAGCGCGATGGGACGGTTGGCGCTCTCGATTGTCGATCGGAGTCCTTCAGCTTGGCCCGCGGCGAGCACGCCATAAGACCTCGCTTCGGGTGCGGCAGGACCCGCCTCCTTCGCCGGCGCGCGCGTTGCGTCGGCCGAACAGTTGATGAACACGGGCCCTTTCGGATGCGCGGTGGCGATGTCCAGCGCCTTCGCCGTCTGTTGCGCAGCCCGCTCCGGGTTCAGCTCTGCGGACCATTTCGTCACCGGGGCCATCAGCGCGACGTGGTCGAACACCTGATGATTGTAGATTTGCCGCCGGTTGCCGGCCATTTCTCCACCCAGCACCAACACTGGCGACCGCTCCATCAATGCACCGGCGATGCCCGAGACGCCGTTCGCCAGGCCCGGTCCGAGCGCGAAAATACACGCTGCCGGCGCACCCGTGACCTGCGTCACGGCATCTGCCATGAACGCCGCCGACGGCTCACTTTTCGCCAGCACAAAACGAATGCCCGCCGCCTCGCAGGCGCGTACCAGCTCCAGAACATCGTTACCGGGAATCCCGAATGCGAACCTCACCCCGTAGCGGTGCATGGTTTCCGCCATGCGATCCGCAACCTTGGCCGGCGAAGCACTCGCCCCGGCATTCGCAGCTTGCGTCGCGCCGCTCTTTTCGTTCACGGTTGATGTCCCTTCAGATCGCCGATGTTACGGCTGCGTTGATTTGCACGCCATTCCCGCCGCATAGTTGGCGCAGCCAGCAGATGGAAGGCTCGTATCATGACCGAGAGCTCGGAGACCAGCCTGCGGACATCGGCCGAGGGCGGCCGCGGCTCAACCGTCGGCCGCGCGACAGTGCCGAGCGAGGCGACGCAGCTCGGGGCCATGGGCAAGGCGTTCACCATTCTCGAGGCGATCGCCAACGCCAAGCAGCCAATGACGATGGCCGATCTCGTGCGCGCCTGCGGTCTCACGAAGCCAACGGCGCATCGCATCACGACGATGCTCGTCGAAATGGGATTTCTCGACAAGGAGCCGCTGAAGCGCGGGCTGATCGAAGGACCGAGACTGATCTCGCTCGCCCTGACGACGCTCGCCGCAGCCGCGCCCCGCAGCCGCCGGCACGCAATCCTGCGTTCGGTCTCGGAGAAGACGGGCGAGACCTGCAACTTCGGCGTTCTGGCCGGCTCGGAAGTCATTTACCTCGACCGCGTCGAGGCCAAGTGGCCGCTGGCGCTGCGTTTCGAAGCCGGCAGCCGCGTGCCCGCGCATTGCACGGCCATCGGCAAATTGCTCTTGGCCCTGCTGCCCGCCCACGAACGGACCGCCGCCATCGCCAGCATGCCGCTGACGCCCTGCACGAGCCGATCGATCACCGACCCGGCCAAGCTGAGCGAAGCCCTGGAGCGGATCAACCGATCACGGATCGGTGTCGACGACGAAGAGTTCATCGAGGGCGTCGTCTGCGTGTCCGTTCCGGTCATCACGAATTCCGGCCAGGTCGTCGGCGGTATTGCCGTCTCCGCCCCGGCTGCGCGTGTATCGCTGCAGGAGGCGCTCTCGTTCATACCGACGATGCATGACGCCGCCCGAAAGCTCAGCGCGACCTACTCGCGAGCAGAGGCTGGAGCTGAAACCCGCACCTGAACTGGCGCAATGTTGGGTACACGAATTCACATACACGACAGCCTGCAACCATTGGTGTAAAGATTTTGGCAAGCGCCAAAGCGCAGGACTGTTCCGGAACCGGGGATGAGCGAGCCGAGCGTTCAACCGGCTGGCGATGAGCGGGACCCTTTACCGCTGCCGCCAGCGCCCGATGGCATCTCGATCGATCTTTCGGCGGCTGAAGGCCTGCCGAGAGCTGCGCAGCGTAGACTCTGGTCAGCAAGCCTGCTGGCGGCCTTCTCCGCGCATGTGCTGGTCCTGCTGGTTGCCACATGGGTTCCGAGTTTGCGGCCGGTGGGGGCCGGCGGGCAGGAACTCGAAGCGATCGACGTCGACATCGTTTCCGCAAAGGTGCTGGAGAGCCGGTTGGCGGGCGCGCAGGCAGATTCTGCGCCACCGGACGTCGTAGATCACTCGGCGCCGGGCGCCACCCCGTCGGAAGCCAGCGTCGCCACGCTCGACCAGAAGCCCAGCGAGCCGGAAGCGGATGCGCAGCCTGCCGGCCCGAAGCCCGACTTGGTAATCCCCGACGCCAAGGTGGAGGAACCGCCGGCCGAGCCCGCCGAAGTCGCACTCGCGATCGCTGACAAGCGCCCCAAAGAACCTGACGACCGGGAGCCCGAGATCGAACCCGAGAAAGAGGCAGAGCAGCCGGCCGAGACCGAATCGGCGGCGCCGTCTCAGGCTTCTGACGCGAGCGAGGCCGCCGATGAGGGCGGGGCTGTCGCTCGGGGCATGGACGTGGTCGAAACGCCCGGCCAGCAGGCGGCTGCCGCCAGCCCGGGGGTCGCAAACGAATACGCCAAGGCCATCATCGAGACGCTGGCAAGCCGCAAGCCCCGGACGACCGCCGGCGTCCGCGGAACGGTGCGCATCAGCTTCACCGTCGGACGCTCCGGCGAGGTGCAGGAGGCTCGCGTGCTGCGATCCAGCGGACGGAAGGTGCTCGACGAAGCGGCCCTGTCTGCCGTGCGCAGCGCGAAATTCCCCGCCCCGCCGCCGGCCCTCGCCAATGCTCAGCTCAACTACGAGGTGCCATACATCTTCCGGTGACCATCTCATTCACTTCGTTTCAATGGCTTGGCCGACTCTCATCCGAGCATTGTCTAAATCAGTGCGCATAATCGACTGTCCCTGACCGCTTCCTCAGCCTGGAGAGCTCATGGCGCGTCTCGCTCGAAATCTCGACCACCGGCACGACCGGTATGACGTTATCGTGGTTGGCTCGGGATACGGCGGTGGTGTCGCGGCTTCGCGGCTCGCGCGTGCGGGAAAGCGCGTCGCCGTCCTCGAGCGAGGGCGCGAGTTCCTGACCGGCGAATTCCCGAGCCGCTTTCCGGATTTGCGCAACGAGCTGCAGGTGCGCGGCAAGCGGATGAACATGGGCCGCGACACGGCTCTTTACGATGTTCGCATCGGCGACGACATGCATGTGCTCGTCGGGTGCGGACTCGGCGGCGGCTCGCTGGTCAATGCAGGCGTGGCCCTGGAGCCCGATCCGCGTGTCTTTGCTGACGGCATCTGGCCGGGGCAGATCGCACAGGACGGCTTTCTTTCCGAGGGCTTCCGCCGTGCACGGCGCTGGCTCAGCCCGTCGAGTGATCCCAGAGCGTCCGAGCACGCGAAGTTCAAGGCGCTCGCCGCATCCGGGCGGAGCCTGGATGCGGAGCCGGTCGCTCCGACCGTCGTGGTCAACTTCGAGGAGAGGGTGAACGCTGCAGGCATCGCGCAGCCGGCATGCACCCGCTGCGGAGACTGCTGCGGCGGCTGCAATGTCGGTGCGAAGAATACGGTGGCGCTGACGTACCTGCCTGATGCCGTTCGCCATGGTGCGCATCTGTTCACGGAAGCGATGGTACGGTCGCTGTCCCGAGACACGGATGGACGCTGGCGCGTTCGCGTCCGGCGGCTCGACACGGACAATTTGCGCGATGCAGAGATTACCATGTCGGCGGACCTGGTCGTCCTCGCCGCCGGAACGCTCGGGTCGACGGAGATTCTGCTGCGGTCGCAAGCAGAAGGCCTTCCTCTCTCCCCGCGGCTCGGAGAGCGCTTCTCAGCCAACGGCGACATCATCGCCTTTGGCTACGGAGCGAGCCTGCCGGTGAACGCGATCGGCGTGGGTCACCCGCCCCGGTTCGAGCTCGACGGCTCTGTCGGCGCCTGCGTGTCGGGGCAGATCGAGCTGCGGAATACCTCGGATCTCGCGCAAGAGCTCACCGTGCAGGAGGGCGTGCTTCCCTCCGCCCTGGCGCCCGTCTTGCCGGTCCTGTTCATGCCGAATGGGCGGTTGCTGGGGGCGGTTCAGAGCCTCGTCAGCGGTGTCTACAAGGGTCCGTTCGCCCGGCTGCAGACGTTCTTCGCCGTATCGCACGATACGTCCGCCGGACGGCTGGTGCTCGACGGCGAACGGGTGACGGTCTCCTGGCCGGGCGCCAGGGACGAGCCGGTCTACCAGCGGCTGGATGCCATTCTGTCGAAGCTCGTCAGCCAGGTCGGCGGCAGCTACGTCAAGAACCCGCTGTCGGGCACGCTCATGGGCCATCAGCCGGCGACGGCACACCCGCTCGGCGGCTGTGTCATTGGTCACGATCGCGGTGGTGGCGTCGTCAACCACAAGGGTCAGGTGTTCGACGGGCGGTCCGGCGCAGGCTCCAGCGATGTGCATACGGGGCTTTACGTAATGGACGGCTCGGTGATCCCGCGCTCGCTCGGTGTCAATCCGCTTCTGACCATTACGGCGCTGGCCGAGCGCGCGATGTTGCACATGGCTGAGGAGTACGGCCTCGCCTTTGACGACCAAGCCATACCAGTCTCGGTCCCCGCGACCCAGCAGCACCGGGCGCCCTGGCATCGGCCTGAGCTTCAAAGCTCAGCGGGCAGGGTCTTGGCTTCGTAGGTGCAGAGGTCGCTGATGAGACAGCGCGGACATTCCGGCTTCTTTGCCTTGCACACATAGCGGCCGTGCAGGATGAGCCAGTGATGGGCGTGCCGGGCATACTCGGGCGGAAGAATACGCAGGAGCTGCTGCTCCACTTCGAGCGGGGTCGTTCCGTTCGCCAGCCCCGTGCGGTTGGCCACACGGAACACGTGCGTATCGACCGCCATGGTCGGCTCGCCGAATGCGACGTTCAACACGACGTTGGCCGTCTTGCGGCCGACGCCCGGCAGCGCTTCCAAGGATTCGCGATCATGCGGAACCTTGCCGCCATGTTTGGAAATCAGCTCCTGCGAAAGGGCGATGACGTTCTTCGCCTTGTTGCGGTAAAGACCGATGGTCTTGATCGCCTCCCGAACGCGTTCCTCGCCCAGCGCGAGCATCTTCTCCGGAGTGTCGGCAATCTTGAACAGCGGCCGCGTCGCCTTGTTCACGCCGGCATCCGTCGCCTGCGCCGAGAGCACGACGGCTACGAGCAGCGTAAATGGATCGTGATACTCGAGCTCGCTCTTCGGCTCCGGGTTCGCGGCCGCAAACCGGCGGAAGATCTCGTGAACCTGGGCCCGGGTAAGCTTCGCTCGCGGTCGCCGCTTCGCGCCGCTGGTCTTCGACCGGCGCGCAGTAGAGAACTTCGCCTTGGCGTCCATGGTTATCCGCTAAAGATGCGCTAGCATTGGGATCCACATGGCCGAGAACGACCCGCAAATGCAACCCGATTCAGGTTTCCACGCCATCCTGACGCCGCACCGGTCGCTCAGCCCGGCGGGGTTCCTGATTCTCATGACGGCGGTCGGCGGTGTCAGCTTCGTGCTGGGCATGATGTTCCTGATGATGGGCGCGTGGCCGGTGTTCGGGTTCCTCGGCCTCGATGTCCTGCTGATCTACGCGGCCTTCAAGCTCAACTACCGCTCCGGCCGCCGCTTCGAGCTGGTCGACGTCACGCGCGAGCTGGTGACCGTAACGCGGGTGCACCCCTGCGGCCGCCGGGAGAGCTTCGACTTCAACCCCTTCTGGGCACGTGTGCTGCTCAGCGAATGGCCGGACGGCCGCACGGAGCTACGGCTCGCCGCGCACGGCCGGGAGCTTCTGTTCGGGCAGTTCCTGACGGATGACGAGCGCCGCGACTTCGCATCCGCGCTCTCTGGCGCACTGATCGAGGCACGCGGCGCGCGAATTTGAGGATTGCCGCCACGTATACCAAGAATCGGGTCGCCGCCGCGCGGCGTGAGGCTTAACTATCAGCCTCACACTCATCAAATTCACAGGCGTGCCATGTTGCAGCAGCTCGATATCCGCCCCGCTCAGGACGAGCCCGCGCGCGATTACGCCATCGTCCGCCGCGCGATCGCATTCCTCTCGGAGACGTGGGACGAGCAGCCGGACCTCGATCGGCTCGCCCGTCACCTGGGACTGAGCGCCATCCATTGCCAGAAGGTGTTCAAGCGCTGGTGCGGATTGAGCCCGAAAGAGTTCGTGCAGGCCATCACCGCCGATCACGCACGCCGCCTCCTGGCCGACTCCGCCAGCGTGCTCGAATGTGCGCACGAGGTGGGCCTTTCAGGTGCGGGCCGGCTGCATGATCTCTTCGTTGCCCACGAGGCGATGACACCGGGCGATTTCAAACGCCGCGGAGCGGGGCTGGAGCTTGCCTATGGCTTCCATCTCTCGCCGTTCGGTGAGGCTCTGGTGATCGTGACGAGCCGGGGCGTCGCAGGCCTCGCCTTCGTCAACGAGGACGAGGGGCAGACCCGCGCGGAGGCGCTGGCCGACATGACGCGTCGCTGGCCGCTCGCAAATTACGTCGAGGCGCCAGAGCGGACGCTGCCGCACTTCGAGCGGATCTTCGATTGTGCCAGTTGGGGGCCGGAGCAGCCGGTTCGCGTGGTGATGATCGGGACGGATTTCGAGGTGCGCGTTTGGGAAGCGCTGCTGAAAATCCCGATGGGGCGCGCCGTCAGCTATGCCGACATCGCCCGACACATCGGCTGCCCCACTGCCTCCAGGGCTGTTGGATCGGCCGTGGGTAGAAACCCGCTCTCATTCGTCGTGCCCTGCCACCGCGTCCTGCGCGGCGATGGCAATCTCGGCGGCTACCACTGGGGGCTGACGCGCAAACGCGCACTCATCGGCTGGGAAACGGGCTGGTTGCGCAGCCGGGCAGGATAAGCCTATCACTGCAAATCCTTGTCATCCGGTGCGCGGTGCAGCGCAAGGCGGCGCGCCGCAGATACGGCATCCTGGAGCTGGGCGATTCGCTTGTGGCAAGATCCCGGATCAGCACCGCATCAGTTCATGCTGCGGTGCGCCCCGGATGGCGGGTGGTGTGGGAAGGCGTCCGCGGTCAGGCCCAGGGCCGCGCCGCCGCGACCTTCTCCTCGTAAGTCTTGATCGAGGCTTCCTTCTGCATCGTCAGGCCGATGTCGTCGAGGCCATTGAGCAGGCAGTGCTTGCGGAAGGGATCGATCTCGAACGTGATCGTGCCGCCGTCGGGCCCGCGGATCTCCTGCTTCTCCAGGTCCACGGTGATCTTGGCGTTGGCGCCGCGGCTGGCATCGTCCAGCAGCTTCTCCAGCTCCTCAGGCTTCACCTTGATTGGCAGAATGCCGTTCTTGAAGCAGTTGTTGTAGAAGATGTCGGCGAAGCTCGTCGAAATCACGCACCGGATGCCGAAATCGAGCAGCGCCCAGGGCGCGTGCTCGCGGCTCGAGCCGCAGCCGAAGTTATCTCCCGCGACCAGAATCTCGGCATTCCGATAGGCCGGCTTGTTCAGGACGAAATCCGGGTTCTCGTTTCCGCTCTCGTCGTAGCGCAGCTCGTAGAACAGCGACTTGCCCAGCCCCGTGCGCTTGATCGTCTTCAGAAACTGTTTGGGGATGATCATATCGGTGTCGATATTGATCATCGGCAATGGCGCCGCCACGCCGGTGAGCGTCGTGAATTTCTGCATGCTTACCCTCGGCCGAATCCTGGCCGCCCCCGAGGTTGAAAGAGCGGTCCGGTCGCGTTCATAAACGCGAGAAGGTGCACCCGCGTCAAGCGCCTCAGTAGACGCGCTTGGCCATATAGCACTGCCGCATGGCCTGGCAGCGATGTGACCCGGAAAGATGCATGCTCGTGCTGCGGGCCGGCGCGATGAACTTGCACACTTCCTCCAACCCTTCGGGTGTCAGCCAGCCTTCGCGACGACCGCGCTGGACGGCGAAGCAGTCCGCCGTTTCCTCGTCCGGCCCGCGGAACTGGTGCGCGCACTCGTGAGCATGGATCCAGAGCTTCACGGGTGTCGAGACGCGGGCCAGCAGACGCGGATTGAGGATCAGGAAGCCGGGATAGGCAGCGCCGTAGTCGTCCAGCTTGGGATCGAGCACAGTCGGCCGCTGGCCGCAGTAGAGCCGCCGGTTATCGAGGACGAGCTGCCCAACCGGTATGATCTTGGCACCACCGCCGACGTGGGAGACGTACTGCTCTGGCGTCGGTGGCCCAGCCGTCGCAGTCGGGGCCGCAAAGCCCAGCGCAGCAACGATCGAAGCGAGCCAGAATTTGACCGATGCTCCGAATTTCATCCCCACCCCACGTGATCCGTAGTCCCCGCATTCAGGCTGCGTGCTTACGACTGACGATCGAGGCACAATCGCCTAGCTCATCCGTGGGCGCAAGCCGGTTGCACGCCCTGTCCCACGGGCACCGCCCCCCTTCGGTCACGGTTTTGCAGCCGCCTCGATTCGTTCCATATCGTCATCCGAGAAGCCGAAATGATGGCCGATCTCGTGCACGAGGACGTGCGTGACGATATCCCCCAGCGTTTCATCGCTATCGGCCCAGTAATCGAGTATGGCGCGGCGGTAGAGGAAGACCATGTCCGGCTGGCGTGGCAGATCACTGAAGCTTCGCCGATCCAGGCTTACTCCCTGGTAAAGGCCCATCAGATCGAAGGGATTTGCCAGCCCCAGCTCCTGAAGCACCTCGTCGGCCGCGAAGTCCTCCACCCGCACCACGACATCGCTGCAGACCTGCCTGAAGTGCTCCGGCAGCCGCTCCCAGGCCTCCGCAGCCAATCGATCCAAATCCTCGAGGCTCGGTGCGCGGGTATTGCACCACTTGCTTTTGTCGGCCATCAGCGGCCTTTCGAACCACATCAGCGAAATCAGCTCATGGAGCAGCGATTTGACGCGCGGGAGCCATCCGGTCAACGCCGTTTACAGATCTTGTCGAGCCATCCGACCGGGAGCAAACTGGTAGCCAAGATGCCGAGCCGGGCCTGCCGCCCAGGCCGCCGCTCCCGATTTCGATGGATTCCAGGGAGGATCAAACTTTCGTGTCGACCCGGCGCGCCTTGGCTGCCCTGCATCCGGAACTGCTCGCCTATGCGCAAAGCCTGACGCTTGATGACGGGAGCGCGGAAGACCTCGTGCATGATGCGATGCTGCGGGCGTTGCAGTCGAAGACTGTGCCGCAAAGAGTCGACGATATGCGGCCCTGGGCGTTTCGGGTCGTGAAGAACCTGTTTCTCGACGTGCGGCGCAGACACAAGGTCCGCGCGGAGTACGCCCGCGCTGCGCGGGACCTTAGCGCCGGATCCGGTCACGCGATCGCCGATCCGGTCGAAGCCCTGATCGTCCGCCAGGCTTATGACAGGCTTTCACCACGAGACCGCGAAGTCATTTGCCTGATTGACATTCTCGGGCTCACCTATGCAGAAGCCAGTTCGGTGATGGAGGTACCTCCGGGAACGGTCATGAGCCGCATAAGCCGGGCACGACGCGCCATGTTAGACTTGATGCAGGACTCCAACGTCCGCCTCCTGCGAAAGAGCCGAGAGGCAAAATGAACGCTATGGCCCCGCCGGAGCCCAGCGACTGGGAACTGATCAATGCCTATGCCGACGGTGAGCTGTCGGCGGAGAACCGAAAGGCGATCGAACGCCGGCTTGCGGGCGAAGCCAGCCTTGCGGCGGCCTTGGGCGATATCCGGAGCCTGAAAGCCGACCTGCAGCACATCAACCCGATGATGTCGGCTCGCCCGCCAACACCGCCAAAGCATTCGCGTCGATTTTTGAAGGCACTCCGGGTGCCGTCGGCTGCCGCGGCCATTGTGGCGATCGCCTTCGGCATCGCCCAGCTGACGACCGTCTCGACGGTTGTCGACTGGAGTGACGTCGCCGCCGATCTCCACACGAAGCTCTCCGAGAACGCATATGCGTTGACGCCGGCAAATCCCATTACCACCATCTCAACGGGCAGGATGGGCGATCTTGCCGCCTTCGACCTGTCGGATTCCCGCCTCTCGCTCGTCGACGTGAGGAACATCGAGGTGAGCGGCGCAAACATCGTCGCCATGCACTATCGGGGGCCGAACGGGTGCAGCCTCACGATCGCCGTGGCCGGGATATCTGCACTGAAGCATGCCCACCCGGCGCAAAAGAGGGAGGCCCTGGAAGCCCATTGGACCGCCGGGGCCAATCACTTTCACATCATCGCTTCGGGCATGGACCGCGGCCGGTTCGAGGCGATCGCCGCATTCGCCCGTGCCGAAAGCTTGCGTCAGGAAGGCAGGGACGAGATGCGCATCGCGCTGCGCTCGGCAACGGATCGCGCCCAGCCCTGCGCGTGAATTCAGCCGGCGAAGATTACTTCAGCGGAAAATTCGGCCGGTCGGGGCCATAGTTCCTGGACAGATAATCAAGGATCAGCTCGCGCTCGCCCCGCTCGATTTCGGCCATTCCCTGCTCCTCGATCATCCAGTCGATGAGCTCGTCCCAGCGCTCACGGCTGAGGCCCTGCTGGGCGACGAGCATGTCGGAATGGCAGCCCGTGCAGGCGTAATACGTCTCTTCGGCGCCCTTGCCGTCGACGAGGCGGCCGAACTCGCCCGCCTCTGCGATCGCAACATAATTTGTGAAGGACGCGAGAACGAGCAGCCCGGCAAGCCCGAGCCCGGCGGTGGCATTCTGACGGTTCATGTAGATTTCCGAACGTTCTGGTGAACAAGGGGCGGCAGACTGCGCCGCCCCTCGATTGGCATTCAGCTCACACGCACCGCGACGCGGTGCATCATGTTGTTGGTGTAGCCTTTCGGGTTCCAGTCGACGGCGAAGGGCTGGGCGACCCCTTCGCTATCGGTGGCACGTGCCCACACCTCGTAGTAACCCGGCTTCGGGAACTTGACGTTTGCGCGCCAGTTCTGCCAAGCGCCCGAATTGACAGGCTTATCGAGATTGGCCCGCTGCCAGGTGGCGCCGAAGTCGATCGAGATGTCGAGGGCGTCGATGGTCCGGTCACCGGACCAGGCGTGTCCGCGCACCTCCGTCTCTCCTTCGACGCTGGCGTTGTTCTCCGGGAATGTGATGATCGATTTGACCGGCATACGCTCGATGATCACGAAGTCTTCCGTCGCAACCTTCTCACCGGGCGCCACTTGCCGGTTAGGAACGCGATAGGATGTACCGGTCATCTTCTCGCCGTCGTGGACCTTGTCGCGGACCCAGATGCGGGTGAGCCACTTCTGCGAGCAGGAGCCCGGCCAGCCGGGGACGACGAGCCGAAGCGGTGCGCCGTTCATCGGGTGAATGGGTCCGTCGTTCATCTGGAAGGCGATCAGCACGTCGTCGGCCATCGCCTTGGCGATCGGCACGCCGCGCGAGATCGGCTTTTTGTCCGGATCACCCGACAGGTGCATGTCGGCGCCCTCGTGGCCAGTGTAAACCGCGCTCGACTTGAGCCCAGCCTTCGTGAGCACGTCCTTGAGGCGTACGCCGGTCCAGTTCGCGCAGCCGACTGCGCCGACGGTCCATTGGTTGCCGGAGGCCGGCGGATCGAAATAGGCCCGGCCGTTGCCGCCGCATTCGATGACGAGCGCCATCGTGACGACCTCGAACTGGTTCTTCAGGTCGTCGATACTGAGGTCCAGCTCGTTGTCGACTTCGCCGTCGATCTTCACGCGCCACTTTGCGGGATCTGCGTCCTCGGGCGGCACGCCGTTGTTGCGGATGAAGTGACGGCTTGTCGGGGTGATCGGATCGTCCAGCAGATGTGCCGGCGTCTCCGCGTTCACCGGACGATCGTTGAAAAGCTTCAGGCCGTCCTTGCCCTGCAGCACATCCTCGCTCGCGAACGCTGCCGGAATGAAGCCGGCCGGCATGTTGCGATGGAACGGGATATTGGCGCCCACCATCGCTGCCATCGTCGCAAGCCCCGCTCCACGCAGGAAGCCGCGCCGGTCCGTGTTCGAGATGCGGCCGAAGAAAGCGCGGTCCGCCGCGATCGGGTCCTTGGCGAAGAACTCGTGCAGACCCATGCCTTCTGTCGGCTTGTCGTCCTTGCTCATCATGTCCTCCCGGTTTGCTGCCGTTAAACAACGCACGACATGGGCCGTTTATTCCACGGCCGGACCCGGCCGGAACATTCGACCCTGCGACTCGGAAGGCAGACCAAGGAGGAAGAGCAGGTCAGGCCGGCTCGACGACAGCAATGACCTGGCGCACGCCGACCGTGGCCCTCAGCGCGTTCTCGACGAGCTGAGCCGTACGCGCGTTGACGCCCGAAAGGCGCAGATCGACGACCATCTCCGATCCGTCGCCGGATTCGCGTGAGGCATGCACACGTGACGGCACGTGGCCCATCTTGGCCATCGGCTCGATGAGCCGCGGCAACAACCCCGGATCGGCGACGCCGACGACGTAAAAGAGAGCCTTGAACGAAGTGGGTACGGAAAGGCGCGACTCCGGCTGAGCCGACGCGGTGGCATTCGCTGCCATGGCGAGAAGTCCTTCACATGCGATGGGAGAAAAAGCGCAAACGTATCCCGGCAGCCCTTAGGCAACCGGGGCGCTAATTCGACCGATAATCGCGATGTGAAGAGACGTGTGCATGAGCGGAAGAATAGCGCCCGCCTCGCGAAACTTCAACTGTTTCTGCAGCTTTGCCCGATTGGCAACTCCGACAAGTTTACCCCAGCAAATCCCGAATCATCGGGATGAGCGGCACATCAGCCGGCGGCATGGGGTACTCGGCGAGCCGGTTCACCCGCACCCAGCTGATTTCCTGCCCCTCCTGTGGTGTGACCACGCCGTCCCAGGTGCGGATCTGATAGAGCGGCATCAGCAGATGGAAATCCTCGTACTCGTGGCTCGCGAAGGTGAGTGGAGCGAGGCAGGTCGGGCAAACGTCGATGCCGAGCTCCTCGAACAGCTCACGGATGAGGGCCTGCTCCGGCGTCTCGCCCTCGTGCACCTTGCCGCCGGGGAACTCCCAGAGACCCGCCATCGGCTTGCCGGGCGGACGCCGCGTGATGAGCACCCGCTTGTCACGGTCGACGAGGGCGGCAGCGGCGACGAGGAGAAGGGGCTTTGCCATGGGTATCGGCGGTCGACCTTTGTCGGTCAGCTCCGGTAGTCGGCGTTGATCGACACGTAGTCATGCGTCAGGTCGCAGGTCCACACGGTGGCCTGGCCGGCACCGATCCCGATATCGACGCGGATCAGAATTTCCGGGTTCTTCATATACCTGGCGACCACCGGTTCCGAGTAGTCCGGCGCCCGCTCCCCTTCGCGGGCGACCAGATGCGGGCCGAACCAGATGGCGAGCCGGTCGCGGTCGGCCGCTTCGCCCGACTTGCCGACGGCCATGACCACGCGCCCCCAGTTCGGGTCCTCGCCGGCGATCGCCGTCTTCATGATCGGCGAGTTGGCAATCGAGAAGGCGATGCGGCGGGCCGCACGGTCGTCCTCGGCGCCGAGCACCTCGACGGTGACGAACTTCGACAGGCCCTCGCCGTCCTTCACGACGGAAAGGGCCAGCTCGTGCATCATGCTGTGCAGGGCCTCGGCGAAGGCGGCGAGAACCGGGTCAGCCGCGTCCCGCACCTCGGGAACGCCGTGTGCGGCCGCCTGACCCGTTGCAAACAGCAGGACCGTGTCGCTCGTCGAGGTATCACCATCGATAGTGATGCAGTTGAACGTGCGGTCCGCCGTCGAAGCCACCAGCCGCTGCAGTACCGGCTGGGCGATCGGCGCGTCGGTGAACATGAAGCAGAGCATCGTCGCCATGTCCGGCGCGATCATGCCGGCGCCCTTGCAGAACCCTGCCAGGGTGACCTCGCCCGAGCCCATGGGCACGCGCCGCACGGCCAGCTTCGGGTAGGTGTCGGTCGTCATGATGGCCCTGGCCGCCGCCTCCCACGCGCCCGGGCGCGCTGATGCCGCGAGGCCGTCCAGCAGATGGGCAAAGCGCGTCGCATCCATCGGCTCGCCGATGACGCCGGTGGACGCCAGATAGACCTCCTCCGGCGCGCAATCCACCGCCTTGGCGGCGGCCTCCGCCGTGATCGCGACGGCCTCGCGCCCCTTCCGGCCGGTGAAGGCGTTGGCATTGCCCGAGTTGACGACCAGCGCGCGAGCGCGTCCGTGCCCGAGTTGCTTGCGGCACCAGAGAACCGGCGCCGAGCAGGTTTTGGACCGGGTGGTCACGCCAGCCGCCACGGTGCCGGGTGCCAGCACGGCCATCAGCAGGTCCGTCCGCCCCTTGTAACGAATGCCTGCCTCGGCGGTGGCGAAGCGGACGCCCGGGATTTCGGGCACATCCGGCAAGCTTGCCGGCGCAAACGGGGAAATCTTGGCGGTGCTGCCCAAAGGACCCTCCGAAACAGGCGCTGGCGCCCGGCCGATCGAACGAAACCGCCTCGTGGTGCACCAATTTGGCCCTGTGGGCCGACCCCTCTCCACGGGAGAGGCGAAGTACTTCTCCACGTTGCTGCTTCGACCTCATCGGAAAGGCGATGACGAGTCGGCCACCACGAACCAGATCACGCAGGGCAAATCAATAGGCATGAAAAAGGGCCAACCCGGCCGGGTTGGCCCCGTTTCCATCAAGATCTACTGCGCTACACGTTCACTGCTTCGGAGCCGGCGTGCCGGGCGTTTTCTCCCGCTCGACCTGCTCCTTGATGGCCGGATCGACGTATTCGATCTCAGCCTTGCTGCGCAGGTCGGCAGCGATCTCCTGGGCCTTCCGGTGCATCATGGAGGCGATCAGGCGCTCCTTGATGACATCGAAAGCCGGCGGCTGACGCTCGCGGCGGTCCTCGACCTGGATGAGATGCCAGCCGAACTGGGTCTGCACCGGGTCGGAGACGTCACCCTCCTCCAGCTTGAACGCCGCCTCCTCGAACTGCGGCACCATCTGGCCCTTGCTGAAGTAGCCGAGCGAGCCGCCGTCGTCCTTGGTGCCAGGATCCTTGGAGAACTGCTTGGCCATGTCGGCGAAGTCGGCGCCGTGCGCGATCTTCTCGGCAATCTCCTTGGCCTTGTCCTCGCTCTCCACGAGGATATGGCGCGCCTTCACCTCTTCCTCGGGCTTCAGCAGCTTCACCTGCTCGTCATAGAGCTTTTTGGCATCTGCCTCGCTGACCGAGTCCTTGACCGTCTTTTCGAAGTAGGTGTCGCGCAGGGCCCGGCGGCGCCAATACTGCATGCGGCCGTCGAACTCCGGGGTGGAGCCGAGCTTGTCGCCCTCGGCGGCCTCGGCGAAGAGCTGATTCTCTATGAGATATTCCACCAGGACGCGCCGCTTGGTGGCCTCCGGCAGGCTGCCCAGGTCGGAGCCGATCTCGGTTTCGGCCAGCTTGATGTCGGCTTCCGTGATGTTCTTGCCGTTCACGGTGGCCACAATCTCATCGGCCGCGGCAAAGTGGGCGGGGGCGAGGGCAAGGCCGCCCGCCAGTGCGGCAGCCAGAATGCCCAGTCTCAGCTTTGAGATCACGTGGGATATTCCTTGTTGGATGGCGGATCGGGCGGCCGCGGGGTCAGGCGCGGCGTCAACGCCGGTTGATAAGAACGTAGGCTGACCCGATGGTTAGACGGCCCTCATGGCTTTGCCAAGTTAACTTTGGCTCACGTGGCGGATTTTCGGCGAAATGACGGCAAGACCAACTGTCGCGTTCGATTGATTGACATTTGCTGGCCCGGCTTCTTATCTCTCCCCACGAGTGGCATTCTCCGGCCGCCGGTAGCCCGCTCGCGCCTGTTTGCGCTTCACCCGGTCAACGCCGTGTTCCTCTCCTGGCGCGAACACGTGACCGGAACCCATGGCGCTGGAATCTGCCTGCAAGGAATGATGCACATGCTTTCAATCGGCTCGCTCGCGGCCAAGATTTTCGGTTCAGCCAACGATCGCAAGGTCAAGTCTTATCGCGCCACGGTAGAGGCGATCAACGCGCTGGAGCCGGAGCTCGAGGGCCTGACCGACGAGCAGCTCCGGGCCCGCACCGAGCAGTTCCGCCAGCAGCTCAAGGCTGGCAAGGCGCTGGACGATATTCTCGTACCGGCGTTCGCGACCGTGCGCGAAGCAGCCAAGCGCACGCTGGGGCAGCGCCACTTCGACGTCCAGCTCATGGGCGGCATCGCCCTGCACCAGGGCAAGATTGCCGAGATGAAGACCGGCGAAGGCAAGACGCTGGTCTCGACGCTGCCCGTCTACCTCAACGCGCTGACCGGACGCGGCGTCCACGTCGTCACCATCAACGACTACCTGGCCAAGCGCGACGCCGAGTGGATGGGCGAGATTTACAAGTTCCTCGGCCTGACCGTCGGCTGCATCGTGCACGAGCTGGATGATGCCCAGCGGCACGCCCAGTACGCCTGCGACGTCACTTACGCCACGAACAACGAGCTCGGGTTCGACTATCTCCGCGACAACATGAAGATGAGCCGCGACGAGATGGTGCAGCGCGGGCACTACTTCGCCATCGTTGACGAGGTGGACTCGATCCTTATCGACGAGGCGCGCACACCGCTCATCATCTCCGGCCCGGTGGAGGATCGTGCCGAGCTTTACAACGCCATCGACGGCTTCATGCCACGCCTCTCGAAAGAGGACTACGAGCTCGACGAGAAGCAGCGCTCCGTATCGCTGACCGACCAGGGCAACGAGAGAATCGAGGAGATGCTGCAGGCCGCGGGGCTGCTGAAAGGCAACTCGCTCTATGACATCGAGAACGTCACCGTCGTCCACCACGTCAACCAGGCGCTGAAGGCACACACGCTCTTCCAGCGCGACCGCGACTACATCGTGAAGGGCGGACAGGTCGTCATCATCGACGAGTTCACCGGCCGCATGATGCCGGGGCGGCGTTATTCGGAAGGCCTGCACCAGGCGCTTGAAGCCAAGGAAAAGGTTCAGATCCAGCCCGAGAACCAGACGCTCGCCTCGATCACCTTCCAGAACTACTTCCGGCTTTACGAAAAGCTCGGCGGCATGACCGGCACGGCGGCAACGGAAGCTGACGAGTTCATGGACATCTATGGGCTCGATGTCCTCGAGATCCCGACGAACCTGCCGGTCGCGCGGCTGGACGAGGACGACGAGATCTACCGGACCGCCGATGAGAAGTGGGATGCGATAATCACGGAGGTCGAGGCAGCACAGAAGCGCGGCCAGCCCGTGCTCGTCGGCACCGTCTCCATCGAGAAGAGTGAGCTGCTGTCGGAGCGCCTGAAGCAGCGCGGCGTGCCGCACCAGGTTCTCAATGCCCGCTACCACGAGCAGGAGGCCTACATCATCGCCCAGGCCGGCGTGCCCGGCGCGGTGACCATCGCCACCAACATGGCCGGCCGCGGCACGGACATTCAGCTCGGCGGCAACGCGCAGATGCGCATCCAACAGGAGACCGCCGGCCTCAGCGAGGAAGAAAAGGCCAAGCGGATCGAGGAGATCAAGGCGGAGATCGCCCGGAACCGCGAGATCGTGCTGAATGCCGAAGAGATTGTTGAGGTCGAGCCTGCCAAGGGCAACAAGCCGGCCAAGACCGTCGTGAAGCCGGGCGGGCTTTACGTGATTGGCACGGAGCGGCACGAGAGCCGCCGCGTCGACAACCAGCTTCGCGGCCGTTCAGGCCGTCAGGGCGACCCCGGCCGCTCGAAGTTCTACCTGTCGCTCGAAGACGATCTGATGCGGATCTTCGGCTCGAACCGCATGGACGGCGTGCTGAAGACACTGGGGCTGAAGGAGGGCGAGGCGATCATCCACCCGTGGATGAACAAGTCGCTCGAAATGGCCCAGCGCAAGGTCGAAGCGCGCAACTTCGACATCCGCAAGCAGATCCTGAAGTACGACGACGTGATGAACGATCAGCGCAAGGTCATCTTCGACCAGCGCATCGACATCATGGGCATGGATGACGTCAGCGAGACGGTCACCGACATGCGTCACGAGGTGATCGGCGAGCTGGTCAAGCGGCACATCCCGGAGAACGCGTACGCCGAGCAGTGGGACGCGGAGGGCCTGCAGGAGGAGATCAAGAACATCTTCGGCCTCGACCTGCCGATCGTGGAGTGGGCCGCAGAGGAAGGCATCGCCGACCAGGAAATCCGGGAGCGCCTGATCGAAGCCGCCGATGCGAAGGCGGAGAAGAAGGCCTCCGACATCGGGCCCGAGATGTTTCGCCAGATCGAGAAGATGGTCCTGCTGCAGACGCTCGACCATCTGTGGCGGGAGCACCTCGTCACGCTGGAGCACTTGCGGCAGGTGATCGGCTTCCGCGCCTTCGGGCAGCGCGATCCGCTCAACGAGTACAAGGGCGAGGCCTTCATCCTGTTCCAGGGCATGCTCGCCAAGCTGCGTGAGGCGGTGACGGGACAGCTCATGCACGTAGAGCTGGCCTCCCCTGAGGATCACTCGATGCTCGAGCCGGTCGAGCTGCCGCCGATGGAGGCCCATCACATGGATGCCACCACGGGCCTCGACGAGTTCGCCATGGCTGATGCAGCGCTGGCGGCCGAGGAACTGGCCTATGCAGGCGATGTCGACCGGCGCGCGCCGATTCAGACCCGGCGCGGTGCGGACCGCGTCGATCCACGGGATCCGGCAACTTGGGGCAAGGTTTCGCGCAATGCGCCCTGTCCATGTGGGTCCGGGAAGAAGTATAAACATTGCCACGGGCGGCACGACTGAGGAACCCAGCCGCTCCTCCAACCTGCTGCCATGTGAGGTCAGGTGCGGATACTCGGACTGGTCGGTGCCACCCACGACAGCGGCTTGGCACTCCTCGAGCACGGCATTCCCGAGCTGGTGCTCGAGGAGGAGCGGTTCAACCGCAGGAAAAGAACGAAGCAGTTCCCCAAACAATCCCTGAGACGGGCGCTGGGTGAGGCTGTCGAGGGGCTGAAGGATGTCGACGTCATCACGACGCCGTGGGACGTCTCGCGCCTCAGGCGGACGTTTGCGCAGGCCGTGCTCGGACGACTCCCCTGGAGCCTGAGTCTGATCCTGCAGTCTTCACACACACCGCAGGACAACGACATCGTCCTGCTGAACAGGTTCCTGACACGGAAGTTCAGGCGTCAGCTCGGCGTGCGTGAGCTTCCCCCGATTGTCAACGTCTCCCATCACGACGCGCACGCGGCGATCTTCTTTGTCAGCCCCTTCGATGAGGCCGCCATTCTCGTGATGGACGGCTTCGGCGATGATGCTTCGACCAGCGCCTATGTCGGACGCGGCAGCCAGGTCGAGCGACTCTGGCACACGGGAATCTTCAATTCGCTCGGGATCGTCTACACCTTTGTCACCAAGTATCTCGGGTTCGATTTCTCCGACGAGGGAAAGGTGATGGCGCTCGCCGCCTACGGCGGCGATACTTACGTCGAAGCCTTTCGGGATCTGATTCACCCGCTCCCGGATGGCCGCTACCAGGTTAACTTCGACTACTTCAGCTTCGATGCGTTTGGCGAATTGCGGCCATTCAAGCGGCGATTCCTCGAATTGTTCGGCCCCCCTCGCCAGCCGGGCGAGGAGCTGAAAGACCGGCACCGCGACATTGCGCGGGCACTCCAAACTGTCACCGAGGAGATCGTGCTGCATTTGGCTCGCGAGCTGCGCCGGGTGACTGGCATGAAGCACCTGTGCCTGACGGGCGGCGTCGCGCTCAATTGCGTGGCCAACGCACGGGTTGTGGCCGAGGCTGGCTTCGACCGCGTGTGGGTGCCGCCATGTGCTTCCGACACGGGCGCGCCGCTCGGCAGCACGCTCTGGCACTACCACCAGACGCTCGGACATCCACGGCGGATCGAGCTGACGCATCCGTTCTATGGACTTCCCTACAGCGACCGCGACATCGAAAGAGCATTGGCTGAAGCCGGCCTTTCCGGCGAACGCCTCAGCGAATCCGAGCTGCTCGCCCGCGTGGCGCGTGATCTTGCTGCGGGCAGGATCGTGGGCTGGTTCCAGGGGCGTTCCGAGATGGGCCCTCGCGCGCTCGGCAACCGCTCGATCCTCGCCGACCCGCGGCGGGCGGAGATGAAGGACATCATCAATTCGCGGGTGAAGCACCGCGAGCCTTTCCGGCCGTTCGCGCCGGCCGTGCTCATGGAGCGCGCCCCGGAATTCTTTCACATCGATCAGCCGGACCCATTCATGACCCTGGCGCCGCGTGTGCGCGCGGAGAAGGCCCATCTCATTCCCGCTGCCGTTCACGTCGATGGAACCGGCCGGATTCAAACGGTGGAGCGGAGCGCCAACCCCCGATACTACGGCGTGATCGAAGCCTTCGGCGAGCTGACCGGCGTCCCTGTGCTGCTCAACACGAGCTTCAACCGTCAGGAGCCGATCGTCGAGACCCCGCCGCACGCCGTGTCCTGCTATCTCCGGACCGGCATGGATGTGCTTGTGCTGGGCGACTACTACGTCACCGACCGCAGCGATACGACGAAGGCTCCCGCGAAGGGCGCACTCGCTGCCTGACTATGGCTGCGTCGCGTTAGCCGGCTCTGCGGGGGCCGCAGGGGGCACCGGTGCAGGAGCCGTCTCGGACATCGCTTCGGTAGGCTGTGTCTCTGCTGCCGTGGCCTCGGTGGCAGGCGGCTCGGCCATGACCGGCGCTGTCGGCGCCGGCTCGGCGGGCGTCGACCGGGTGGCGATGGCTCGCTTTTCTTTCGCCCGCAGCACCTCGACCTCGATGCAGTCCGCCAGCGTCCGCCAGCTGTGATCGGCGGGATCGCTGGTCCCTGTGATGCAGGCCTCCTGGATCTCGGACGGCAATAGGTCCCAGCTCGCGCTGATGGCATTCCGCGCACGTGCCTCGAACAGGCTGCACTGGCCGGGTGCGCTGTCGCCGCGGCAAACGTCCTCGATATTCCAGGCAGGGAGCTTCGCGGCAAAAGCAGAACTTGCGAGCAGACCCACTGCGGCCATCGCTGCGAGGGTACGTGTGACCATTTCTACTCCCCGTCAGGAATAGCGATCCGGCAAGGGATCACTCATTGCGCTATCAATCATTTGCACTAAATTCCACTTGTGCGCCACCGCTCTTGATCAAGAAGCAATCCATCGATGTCCAATCTCGACCTCAGTCACGCAGACCAGCGCGACGGCCGCATCAGGCTTTACGGACCGGAAGCATTCGCCGCCATGCACAAGGCCGGCCAGCTCGCCGCCGCGGCGCTCGACCTGCTGGTCCCTCATGTGAAGCCGGGCGTTACCACCGAATTCCTCGACGATCTCGTCTTCGAGTTCGCCATGGACCATGGCGCCATTCCGGCGACGCTCAACTATCGCGGATATCAGAAGTCGATCTGCACATCGATCAATCACGTCGTATGCCACGGCATTCCGGGCCCCAAGCCGCTGCGCGAGGGTGACATCGTCAACATCGACGTGACGCTGATCGTCGATGGCTGGTACGGCGACACGAGCCGCATGTACCCGGTAGGGGAGATCAACCGCAGGGCACAGCGCCTGCTCGATGTGACCTACGAGGCCCTGATGCGGGGCATCGCCGCGGTCAAGCCGGGGCACACCACGGGCCATATCGGCGCAGCGATCCAGACCTATGCGGAGGGCGAGCGTTGCAGCGTGGTCAGGGACTTCTGCGGGCACGGCGTCGGCCGTGTGTTCCACGACCGGCCCAACATTTTGCATTACGGCAACCCGGGTGAAGGCCCGGAGCTCAAGCCCGGCATGATCTTCACCATCGAGCCGATGATCAATCTGGGTAAGCCGCACGTGAAAATCCTTTCGGACGGCTGGACGGCCGTGACGCGGGATCGGGAGCTGTCGGCGCAGTACGAGCACACCGTCGGCGTCACGGAGACCGGTTGCGAGGTCTTCACCTATTCACCGGCCGGGCTGCACCGCCCAGGCCGCTGACGACGGGTCGGGTTTGCTGAGGGGGAGCAAGCCCAATGCCAAGATCAAATGGGAATGGCGGCGCCGGCAAGCCGGGGCAGGGGTCGTTCTTCGAGGCGCCCATGCCGAGCTATGCCGGGCACCGGCAACGGCTGCGGGATCGATTCAAGTCCGGCGGGCCGGACGCCTTGCCTGACTATGAGCTGCTCGAGCTGCTGCTGTTCCGCGCCATTCCGCGGCGCGATACCAAGGAGCTGGCAAAACGCCTGATCGCGCGGTTCGGCAGTTTCGCCGAGGTCATCAACGCGCCGGAACATCGCCTTGCCGAGGTCAAGGACGTGGGCGAGGCCGTCATCACCGAACTCAAGATCGTCCGTGCCGCCGCGCTGCGCCTCATGCGCGGGCAGATCATGCGCCGGCCCGCGCTGTCCTCCTGGAACCAGGTGATCGACTATTGCCGCGCGGCCATGGGTTTCGAGGCGCGGGAGCAGTTCCGGATTCTCTTTCTGGACAAGCGCAATCAGCTCATCGCCGATGAGGTGCAGCAGGAAGGCACCGTCGACCACACGCCCGTCTACGTCCGCGAGGTCGTGAAGCGAGCGCTGGAGCTTTCAGCGACCGCCTTGGTGTTGGTGCATAATCATCCATCCGGCGATCCGACCCCGTCGCGCGCCGATATCGACATGACCAAGCAGATCATCGAGGCAGCGCGACCGTTGGGCGTCACCATCCACGATCACATTATCGTGGGGCGAGAGGGACACGTGAGCCTACGCGGCCTGCGGCTGATTTAAGCTCCATCCTGTTCATTCCACTCTCGCTCTCCTCCTCATGCCGTCATTCCCGCGAAGGCGGGAATCCAGACACGTCTCAGCGAAGGAGCGGTTTCGACTAGAGCGATTGCCTCATCCGTCGCGCATTCCGGTGGCGCGGCGACCTGGATGGCCACCTCCGTGGGCATGACGGGAATGCTCGATTTCTCTTCTCAGTTGTTGGCTCGAAGCCAGTGGGCTCGACAGGCGGGCACGTTGACGCCATATGCCGGGCGAGGCTTTATGACCCGCCTTGAATCATTCCCATATTCATGACAGGCCCCGACCCGACGCAGACTGCGAGCGCCCCCATGTCCCAGACGAAGCACACGAAAGTCCTCATCCTCGGTTCCGGGCCGGCCGGCTACACGGCCGCGATCTATGC
>JAWLCO010000012.1:0-49461 GCA_041687075.1 Hyphomicrobiaceae bacterium
GATTACACGCTCGGGCTATTGGCCCGCAACGAGCTGATCGATCCGGCTGTGGCTGAGGCTGCCTTCGGCCTTGAAAGTGGTGCCGTCTCGGCCGTCGTCGAAGGCCGCTTCGCCCCGGTCCTGGTCAAGGTGACCGAGATCCAGCCGGGCAAGCAGAGGACGCTCGAGGAGGTCAAGGACCAGGTGCGCGACGCAGCCGCGGATGTCAAAGCGGCACCGGAGCTCAACCGCCTGCACGAGGAGGTCGACGACCGCCGCTTTGCAGGCAAGCCGCTGAACGAGATCGCCGCGGAGCTCAACCTGCCATTCGTGGAGGTCGAGGCCACGGATCGTACCGGCAAGGCGCCGGACGGCTCGACCGCCATCGAGGGCCCGGACGCCGAGGGCGTGCTCAAGGCCGCGTTCGAGGGTCAGATCGGCTTCGATGGCGATTCCATCGAGCTTGCGGATGGGGGCTACGGCTGGGTCAACGTCATCTCCGTAACGGAAGCGCGGCAGCGCACGTTCGAGGAAGCAGAGGCCGATGTCGCCGCGCTCTGGCGCGAGCGCGAGACGCGGCGCATGCTGTCCGAGCTCGGCGCCAAGCTCGCCGAGCGCGCGAGCCAGGGCGAGAGCATGGAGGCGCTGGCCCAGGAGGTCGGCGGCAAGGTCGAGACCGCTCAGAATGTCAAGCGGATCGGCGGTGCGCCGGGCCTGCCGGACGGCGCCGTGGGCCAGGCCTTTGTCACGTCCCAGGGCAGTGCCAGCTCGGCCGAGACGCGCGACGGCAAATCCCGGGTGGTCTTCAAGGTGACCGAGGTGATCCCGCCACCGCCGGCCGGTGAGGAAGAGCTGGCGCGCTTGCGCACCGAGCTGACCCGGCAGGTTCAGGGCGATGCCCTCTCAGGCTATCTTACAGGGCTGCAGGAGCGCATCGGCGTGAGAATCAACGACGCCGCCTATCTGCGCGCCGTGGGCGCCAGCCCGCAGCAGCAATAAGGGGATGCACCCGTGAGCAAACCCGTGATGCCCGGCCTCGAGGTTTCGCCGGGCTACACTGCTTTTGCGAAGCGATACGAAGCGGGTGAGGCGCAGGTCGTATCGACCCGGCTGGTAGCGGATCTGGAGACGCCCGTTTCCGCCTACCTCAAGCTCACCAGCGTGCCCGGCCGCAGCTCGGCCATGAGCTTTCTATTGGAGTCCGTCGAGGGCGGTGCCGTCCGCGGCCGCTACTCCATCATCGGCCTGGAGCCGGACCTCGTCTGGCGGGCTTTCGGCGAAACGGCCGAGGTAAACACCACCCCACGCGCAAACCCGGATGCCTTCGAGCGCGAGCAGCAGCCGACGCTCGCCGCCCTGCGCGCCCTGCTCGCCCGCTCGGCCATCTCATTGCCGGAGGACCTGCCGCCCATGGCCGCGGGCGTGTTCGGCTATATGGGCTACGACACGGTGCGGCTCATAGAGCGCCTGCCCGATCCCCGCCCCGATGCTCTCGGCGTACCGGACGCCATCCTGATGCGGCCGACGCTCATCATCATCTTCGACGCCGTGAAGGACGAGATGGTGCTGGTGACGCCCGTCCGTCCCGTCGAAGGCGTCACCGCTCGCGTAGCCTACGAGGCGGCACAGGAGAGACTGCTCGACGTGGCAGCCGCGCTCGATGCGCCACTGCCTCGGGACGCTGCCGCAGGCCAGCCCGTATTGGAGCTGCCGGAACCGGAATCCAACACAACGCCGGCCGAGTACATGGCCATGGTTGCGCGTGCGAAGGATTACATCGCCGCCGGCGACGTCTTCCAGGTCGTGCTCTCGCAGCGGTTCTCGACGCCCTTCCCGCTGCCGCCGTTCGCACTCTATCGTGCCCTGCGGCGGACGAACCCTTCGCCGTTTCTCTACCACCTCGATCTCGGTGATTTCGCCCTTGTCGGCTCGAGCCCCGAGATCCTCGTCCGTGTCCGGCGCGGCGAGGTGACCATCCGGCCGATAGCCGGCACGGCCCGCCGCGGGGCGACAGCGGCGGAGGACCAAGCGCTTGCCGAGGCCCTTCTCGCCGACCCGAAGGAGCGGGCCGAGCACCTGATGCTGCTCGATCTCGGGCGCAACGACGTCGGCCGCGTCGCGGAGATCGGCTCGGTGGAGGTGACGGAGCGATTCGTCATCGAACGCTACAGCCACGTGATGCACATCGTTTCCAACGTCATCGGTCGGCTCGATCCGAAGAAGGACGCGATCGATGCGCTGATGGCCGGCTTCCCCGCCGGGACCGTCTCCGGCGCCCCCAAAGTGCGGGCCATGGAGATCATCGACGAGCTGGAGAAGGACAAGCGCGGCCCCTATGCCGGCTGCGTCGGCTACTTCTCCGCTGATGGACAGATGGATACGTGCATCGTGCTGCGAACCGCCATCGTCAAAGACGGCGTCATGCACATCCAGGCGGGCGCCGGGCTCGTTTACGATTCGATCCCGGAGAACGAGCAGCAGGAGTGCATCAACAAGGCCAAGGCGCTCGTGCGCGCCGCCGAGGAAGCGGTGCGAATGGCCAACCGGACGCCGCGCGCGGCGGAGCGGGGCAACGGCGGTCCATTCGCCTGACGAAGGCCCACCGCTGACTTCCGCCGCATCCGGCAGTGGCTCGAGCGCGTTTGCCGGACATGACGAACGGCATCACGCTCCACGTGGTGGAGGCCGGATCGCAGGATGGCCGGCCGGTGTTCCTGCTGCACGGCTTTCCGGAGTTCTGGTGGGGCTGGCGGCACCAGATCGAGCCGCTGGCCCGCGCCGGCCACAGGGTGATCGTGCCGGACCAGCGGGGCTACAACCTGAGCGAGAAGCCCGAGGGCGTACCCGCCTACGCGCTTGATCGGCTCGCAGCCGACATCCTCCGCCTCGCCGACAGCCGCGAGCTGTCTCAGTTCGCCATCGCCGGGCATGACTGGGGCGGCATCGTCGCCTGGCACATCGCGAGCAGCCGCCCGGATCGGGTCGCGCGGCTCGTCGCCATCAATGCTCCGCACCCGGCCGTCGTCGGGCGCTATGCCCGGCAGCACCCCGGCCAGCTTCTCCGCAGCGCCTACGTGAGCTTTTTCCAGATCCCCTGGCTGCCCGAGGCCGTCCTCCGCGCGGGCGACTTCCGCCTGATGAAGCGTGCCATGCGCACCTCGAGCCGCCCCGGGACGTTCAGCGAAGGGGACCTCGACCGCTATCGTGCAGCCTGGGCCGAGCCGGGTGCGCTGACGGCGATGCTCAACTGGTACCGCGCGCTCCGCCGTTCACCCGTCGCTGCCAACCGGGTTGCCGTGCCGACGCTCGTTATCTGGGGCTGCCGCGACCGCTTTCTGCAACGCGGCCTGGCCGAAGCGAGCCTCGCCCTCTGCGATCACGGCCGGGTCCTGTGGCTCGAGGATGCCACCCACTGGGTCCAGCACGAGGAGCCGGATCGCGTGAATGCGGCCATGCTGGAGTTTCTGGCGTGAAAGGAACGTAACTCCCGGCCGGACGGCAATCAGAGTCAAGGCAATGACGGCTGAGAAGTTAATCAATGCCGATATCTAGATCGAAATCCCCGTAAAGAAATAGCGCCCCAGCCCGACCGTAAAAACAAGGCATCCATAAAGGCTGTGCTCCAGCCAGACTGCCCACAGCGATCGCGTGACGTCATAGCGAAAGGCGAACAGGAGGCCGGTGCAGAAGGTGCCGGCAACGGCGATCCAGTTTTCAAAAATGATATGCGCAAATGCAAACAGCGCCGCATTCGTGAATATGGCGGCCCAGCGACAGGTGCCGAATAGCGGCCCGTAGCGATGAAAGAAAAATGTCCGATAAACGAACTCCTGCGCCAGCACCGACATCAGCGGGTAAAGCACCATGATGGTCAGCCACAGACGGGGCACCCGGCGCGGGAATGAGAGAAAGCCTGTCGGGTGAAGAACGTAGGTCGCGTATGTGATGGCGCTGCCCAGAACGAGAAAGGTGCCGAGAATTGCCGCAAGATCACGCAGCGAAAAGCCGCGCGCCAGCTCCCGCCGCAACAGAAAAGTAGGATCCCAGAGCAGGTAAATGAAAAAGCCGATCAGAACCGGCTGCAGCACAATGAAAAGCGGTAAGCGGAACGCATGAAGGGTATAGCTGACGAGGAGCGGCGCCCCGATGAAGAAAAGAGCAATCTCGAATACCAGTCGCAAGCGCCGGACCAGGCCCGGCATCACAATGGCCTCTTCGCGCGGCAGAGTGCCCGCCGCGCTCAGGCCAAGCATGGCCTTCATACAGTCGCTACTCCGCCGCGATCAGCTTCTTGAAGGTCGCGGAGATTGTGTGCCGCACTTTATGGAAACCCTTCGAGCTTTCGCTGGTCATCCAGTTCATCTGCAAGGACCGGCGCGGCCCCTCGAACGGATGGTGACCGTGCCAGGAGCTATCCGAACGCCTGAACACTAGCAGAGTTCCGTTGTCTGGCGGAACCTCGGCGGCGAAGTCGTCGACATCGTTACCGTTCCGCAGGATACGCAGCCGACCGCCCGCGTGCGACCAGGTCTCGTTGAGGTAGAGCAGGACCGTGATGATCTTGTCCCGGGAGTCGGTGTGAATCTGGCCGTCCTTGCTCCGCGTATAGCCGCGCAGCGAATACATCTTCGGCCGGTCATCGAGATCGACTCCGAACTTGTCCTCGATGATGGCCTGAAACTCGGGGCCATCGAGCTCTTCGATGACCTCCTTGATCATCATGCCCGGTTCGAGGCACTCGATGGGAAACGAGCCACCGCGATCTATCCGCGGATAGGTGTCGTTGATGCGCCGCAGACTTTCCGTCGAGAGGAACCCGGGCACGATGGTGTAGACGTACGGATCGGTTTCGACCTTTGCCGCGCGGAGACGGTCCAGATTGAGATGTGCCAAGGCATCATCCCCTTTCTCTCCCCCATTTTGCACGACAGATTCAGCGGCCAGCCGATCCCCCTTCATCAGCCAGTTCCGCTGAGCGAAGCAGATAGCGCCGCTCCACCTCCCTGGCGATGATGGCCGCCGAGTCGATCGGAGCGTAGCTCCAATCTTCGAGCCGCTGCACTTCGGCAGGCAAGGGGCGGGTTGCACCTATCCCCTGCAATCTTTGGTGGAAATAACGGAACTTTGCACTTCCGCGGGACGGCTCGAACACATAGACGGGCCGGCCGGTCGCGCACGCCTCCCCTGTCATGTTCACCGAGTCGGCCGTCACGACCAGATAGTCGGCCGCCGCCAGGAAGTGCGGATAGGGGTTGGGGCCCGTCCCGTCCCAGAGGATGCGCGGCCGGTCCCGCGTCGCCTCGTCCGCCACGCGCATCAGCCGGTTGTGCGTGCGCCGCGACGGCGTGACCATGAAGCTTGCGCCCAGCCGCCCGAGTGACGCGAGAGCTGCAGCGAACCGGTCGTCGTCGGCGTCCGTAAACTTGTAGCTGCCGTTCTTGCCGCCGAGCACGACGGTGATGCGGGGATGCGGCAGGGCCATGACCTCCGACGGCAACTCTTGGCGCAGTTTCGCAAGGCGCTCGGGAGAGTAGCTGTGCGGCGAAGTGGTCGTTACGACGACGTTGGGTCCGCGCAGCCGGTCATGCTCCGGCACCCAGATCAGATCCGCCACACCCACCCTCGTCCTCGGATCCTGCAGGATCATGGTGAAGGTGGCTCCCCCGGAATAGCGACGGATCGCGCGGATGTAGGGAATGCTGGCGCGCCCGCTGCCGATGGCGATAGCAGGCCAGGGCGGCGTCAGCAGGGCGCCGGGCTGGCCCGGGCGGTCCGCCGGCTGCACCGGCCCCCAGGGCGGGATCAACTTCCAGATGCCGCGCGTCTTCACGCGCTTCATCTCGTAATCGAGCCCCAGCGCGTCGGCCACGCCCTTGCACTGGACGACCATGCCGGCCTTGCCGTCCGTGATGATCCAGGCGTGCGCGCCGGCGAGCACGCCTTTTTGGTGGGGACCGCCACCGGATTGGTCCTGCTGCTGCATGAATGAGTTCTCGCCAATGGGACGGAGGCTGTCGATGCTGCCTGCCGCCGCATACGATCCGAAGTGGTCAGACGCAACGGGAAAGCGGCCTCAACCTGCCGGCCGCGGTTGCCATTCGCCTGCAACGGCCCTATCCACGAGGAAGGCGGCCCTGCCATGACCGCCACTCTCGAGAGCCAAGCAATGCGAGCCCGCCTCGACGTCATCGACTGGCGCATTCTCAAGGAGCTGCAGGCCGACGGCCGCGTCACCAACGTGGCGCTCGCGCAGCGCGTCGGCATCAGCGCCCCGCCATGCCTGCGCCGGGTGCGCGCGCTGGAGGAAGCGGGCTTCATCACCGGCTATCACGCCCAGGTCGACGAGAAGATGCTGGGCTTCGAGCTCACGGCCTTCGCCATGGTGGGCCTGCACAGCCAGGCCGAGCCCGACCTGCGCGAGTTCGAGAACCGCGTCCTCGGCTGGCCGCTGGTGCGCGAGGCCTACATGATGTCGGGCGAAACCGACTACGTCCTGAAGTGTGTTTCCCCCGACCTCACCACCTTTCAGAACTTCGTCATCCGCGAGCTGACCGCCGCCCCCAACGTCGCCAGCGTCAAGACCGCCCTCGCCATCCGCCGCGCCAAGCTCGATCCCGGCGTGCCGATCGGGTATGCGCAGTCGTGATTGCGCATGCTCATCTGCCGCTCTGTCACCCGTGATCGCGCGCGCGGCACAGCGCTCGCGGTAGACGGCAGAAGCCGGATCTTGGGCGGGTGGACAGTCGTGGTGGCAAGTCCCGGATGGGCGCCGCACCACCTGCATGCTACGGCGCATCCGGGAAACGCTTGTGTTGTATGGAACCGGCTTGCTCGAACGTCAGCTCACTTGAACTCGACGTTCATGACCTCGTAGGAGCGCGAGCCCTTCGGCGTCGTCACCTCGACGGACTCGCCTTTTGCCTTGCCGATCAGGGCGCGGGCGATCGGGGAGCCGATGGAGATGCGGCCCTCGCGGACGTTGGCCTCCAGCTCGCCGACGATCTGGTATTTGACCTCTTCATCGGTGTCCTCGTCGACGAGCGTCACCGTGGCGCCGAACTTCACCGTGTCGCCTGAGAGCTTGCTCGGGTCGATCACCTCGGCGCGCGAGAGCTTGTCCTCGAGCTCAGCCACCTTGGCCTCGTTCATGCCCTGCGCTTCCTTGGCGGCATGATACTCGGCGTTCTCGCTGAGATCGCCGTGGGAGCGCGCCTCGGAAATAGCCTGAATGATGCGCGGCCGCTCCACCGATTTCAGGCGGTGCAGCTCTTCCTCCAGCTGCTTGTAACCTTCGATGGTCATGGGCACGCGTTCAGTCGCCATAGTCAGAGTCTCCTCACCGGCACGCATTGCGCCGGAGCTTCATCTGTAGACGTTTCACTATTACCGGGAAATCGGCCAGCCCCAATTACAGCAGGCTGATGTGGAAAAGCCGCCCTCAGGCGGCGGTCCCAGCATAGCCCTGTAGTGGCGCGACCTTCAAGGTATCGGACTGCAGGGCCTTTATGGCTCTGGTAACAGCGATCGCACCAGCCAGAGTTGTATAATAGGGAATGTGATTCAGCAAGGCCGTGCGCCGGATATCCTTGGAATCGGCAAGCGCCCGGGCGCCTTCCGTCGTGTTGAAGACGATGGCGACCTCGCCGTTCTTCATGGCATCCACGATATGCGGGCGGCCTTCCAGCACCTTGTTGACGTGCTCGCACGGGATGCCGTGCTGCTCCAGATGCCGCTTGGTGCCCCGCGTCGCGATGATGCGGAAGCCCATCTCGACGAGGTCGCGGACGGGTGTCACGACCCGGTCCTTGTCCGAATCCTTCACCGAGACGAATGCCGTTCCCGACGTCGGCAGCGCCTGTCCGGCCGCGAGCTGGCTCTTGCCGAATGCCATGGCAAAGTCGCGGTCGAGGCCCATGACTTCGCCGGTAGAGCGCATCTCTGGACCGAGAATCGGGTCGACGCCGACGAAGCGGGCGAACGGGAAAACGGCCTCCTTGACCCCGATGTGGTCGAGCTTCCGCGGCTTCAGCCCGAACGCGGCAAGCGGCTTGCCGGCCATCACCTCGGCCGCGATGCTCGCGATCGGCAGGCCGATCACCTTGGCCACGAACGGCACGGTGCGGCTCGCCCGCGGATTGACCTCGAGGATGTAGGCAGTGCCGTCCTTGATGGCGAACTGCACGTTCATGAGCCCGATCACGCCGAGCGCCAGGGCCAGCTCCCGCGTCTGCCGCTCCAGCTCGGCGACGATATCCGCGCCGAGCGAATGCGGCGGCAGCGAGCAGGCCGAATCGCCGGAATGGATGCCGGCCTCCTCGATGTGCTCCATGACACCGGCAATGAACGTATCCTTGCCGTCGGCGACGCAGTCGACGTCGACCTCGATGGCGTCGGACAGATAGCGGTCGATCAGCAGCGGCCGCCGCTCGGAGACGACGAGCTCGGAGGGCCTGTCGAGCGTCGCCGACAGCCGGGCGACGTAACGATCAAGCTCGGCGCCGTCGTGCACGATCTCCATGGCCCGGCCGCCGAGGACGTAGGACGGGCGGATCATGACGGGATAGCCGATGGCATCAGCCACCGCGCGCGCCTCCGCGGGGGAGCGTGCAATGCCACTCTCGGCCTGCTTCAGTCCGAGCTTGTCGATGAGCGCCTTGAAGCGGTCGCGGTCCTCGGCGAGGTCGATCGCATCCGGCGAGGTGCCCAGAATGGGCACGCCTGCCTCCTCGAGGGCACTCGCAAGCTTCAGCGGCGTCTGGCCACCGAACTGGACGATGACGCCCTTCACCGTGCCGTTGGCCTGCTCCGTGCGGATGATCTCCAGCACGTCCTCGGCCGTCAGCGGCTCGAAATAGAGCCGGTCGGAGGTGTCGTAGTCGGTCGAGACCGTCTCCGGGTTGCAGTTGACCATGATGGTCTCGTAACCCGCCTTGGTCAGCGCGAAACAGGCGTGGCAGCAGCAGTAGTCGAACTCGATACCCTGTCCGATGCGGTTCGGGCCGCCGCCCAGAATGACGACCTTCTCGCGTGCCGAGGGCTGGGCTTCGCACTCCGGCGCCCCGCCGAGGCCGCTTTCATAGGTGGAGTACATGTAGGCCGTCGGCGAGGCGAACTCGGCCGCGCAGGTGTCGATGCGCTTGTAGACGGGCGCGACCCCAAGCTCCTTGCGGCGGCGGCGCACCTCGGCCTCGGTCAGCCCGGCGAGCCTCGCAAGCCGCGCATCCGAAAAACCCATGGCCTTGAGATCGCGGAACTGCGCCGCGGACGGGGGCAGTCCGTGGGTGGAGACGCGCGCCTCCATATCGACGATCTCCTGGAGCCGCTCGATGAACCAGGGGTCGATCCTGCAGGAGGCATGAACCTGCTCGTGATCCAGCCCGAGACGCAGCGCCTGTGCCACCTTGAGAATACGATCGGGCGCAGGTGTGCCGAGAGCGGCGCGGATCACGTTCTTGTCGTCCCCCTGCCCCAGCCCTTCGAAGGCGATGTCATCGAGGCCGGTCAGCCCCGTCTCCATGGAGCGGAGCGCCTTCTGCAGACTTTCGGCGAAGGTGCGGCCGATGGCCATCACCTCGCCCACGGATTTCATGGAGGTGGTGAGCGTCGAGTCGGCGCCGGGGAACTTCTCGAATGCGAAGCGCGGGATCTTTGTGACGACGTAATCGATCGTCGGCTCGAAGGCCGCGGGCGTGGCGCCGCCGGTGATGTCGTTCTCGAGCTCGTCGAGCGTGTAGCCCACCGCCAGCTTCGCCGCGACCTTGGCAATGGGGAAGCCGGTTGCCTTCGACGCAAGCGCCGAGGAGCGCGACACCCGCGGGTTCATCTCGATGATGACCAGGCGGCCATCCGCAGGGTTCACCGCGAACTGCACGTTGGAGCCGCCCGTCTCGACGCCGATCTCGCGGAGCACCGCGATCGAGGCGTCGCGCATGATCTGGTACTCCTTGTCGGTCAGCGTCAGGGCCGGCGCGACTGTGATCGAGTCGCCCGTATGCACGCCCATCGGGTCGACGTTCTCGATGGAGCAGATGATGATGCAGTTGTCCGCCTTGTCGCGCACAACCTCCATCTCGTACTCCTTCCAGCCGAGTACGCTCTCCTCGACCAGCACTTGGCGAGTCGGCGAGGCATCGAGCCCGCGCTCGATGATGTCGACGAATTCCTCCCGGTTGTAGGCAACGCCGCCGCCGGTGCCGCCAAGCGTGAAGGACGGGCGGATGATGGCCGGCAGCCGCACATACTCCAGAGCCGCCATCGCCTCGGCCATGGAGTGGGCCAGCATCGACCTGGGCGTCTCCAGCCCGATCCTTTTCATGGCCTCACGGAAGAGCTGCCGGTCCTCGGCCTTGTCGATGGCGTCCGCGCGGGCGCCGATCATCTCGACGCCGAATGCGGCCAGCACGCCCTGCTTGTGCAGCGCAAGCGCCGTGTTGAGCGCGGTCTGCCCGCCCATGGTCGGCAGCAGTGCGTCGGGGCGCTCCTCGGCGATGATCTTGGCAACGATCTCCGGCGTGATCGGCTCGATGTAGGTGGCATCGGCCAGATCCGGGTCCGTCATGATGGTCGCCGGATTGGAGTTGACCAGGATAATCCGGTAGCCCTCGGCCTTCAGGGCCTTACAGGCCTGGGTGCCGGAATAGTCGAACTCGCAGGCTTGCCCGATGACGATGGGCCCCGCGCCGATGATCAGGATGGACTGGATGTCGGTGCGTTTGGGCATGGAGGATCCGTCAGGGCTCAGGCCTGCGCACCCCCGGTCCGCCGGGCGGCGAAGGCTCGCGCAGAGGAAATCGATTTGAGGCTAGGCGGGCCTTATAGCAAGGATGGCGGGCGGTGGAACCCTGAAAGTGAATGTGCCCCGGAGCCGATCGCCGCGGGGCAGAAGCCGACGATCCGCCGGCTCTTGCATGAATGCGCCGGGCCTTCGCAGCCGCATTCGTGGCACTTGGGGCAAGGCTGGCGGTCTCGGAGCAGTGACGGCGAGCAGCCGCGAACAGCCTCAGCGCCCGCATTCGCATACGCGCAGGACTTGTGGAATGCACGGTTTTCGCGCAGGCTGTCAGGCGCGCCCGGCCCCGATCGGCTGAAGTTCGGTCGAGGCTGGACATGCGTTCCTCCCGCGGAGGAGTCGAACGCGCGAAGGTGAGGCCATGTCGATCGAGGACGAGATCAGGACCCTGCAGCAGATCCCCATGTTCCGGGATCTGGAGGTGAGCAAGCTCAAGCTGATGGCCTTCGCGGGCCAGCGGATCACTTGCCGCAAGGGCGAGCTTCTGTTCGACGAGGGCGATCCGCCCGATGCGGTCTACGTCATCCTGGACGGCGAGGTCGAAGTCCTCCGATCCGGCACCGCCGGCGAGATCGTGCTGGCGCGGCTAGGCAAGAACGAGCTGATCGGCGAGATCGGCGTGCTGTGCAACAAGTGCCGTAACGCCCGCATCGTCGCCCAGTCAAACGTGCAGGCCCTGCGCATCGACAAGATGACCTTCATGGATATCGTGCAGCAGGTGCCGCAGCTTGCCATGGCCATCATTCGCGAGCTCAGCGAACGGCTCGAGCATACCAATGAGCGCCTGGTTTCCCGAGATTGACGGGTTGGGAAAGAAAAGGGTGCCTCATCGGGGGGAGACCTAGAGGCACCCTGAACCACCGATCGAGTTTAGGGGGCATGACCAGTGGTCGACCGCAAAACGCGCGCCTTTCGATTTGGTTCCACGACTGACGATCACAACCGGATGAACGTGCCCGCCCGTGGCATCAGCGCAACACGTCGGCTCGCTCCAGCCCCAAGTCCTGAATACCTCGCCCGCGGCCTGAGCAAGTGAGTCAGGCGGAACATCATGGATCTGCGCTTAAGGCCGGAGCTTCAATCCCGTTACAACACTGGGCGGTGGACACATCTTCCGCCTCGGCGCAAAAGGCGCGACAGACTGGCCGGACCACGCCTGCCGGCTTTACGAGGGGGTCACATCACAATGCGCCCGAGACTGCTCTTGTCGCTCGCGTCCATGGTCCTGCTGCTCGCACCCCAAGTCGCGGGCGCATGGGATGAGGACGTCGAACGGGGACGGGTCATGGCCGAGCGTCTCTGCGCGGCCTGTCACATGAACCCCGGCCAGGGGGAGAAAGCCGGACCGAGCGGAATCCCCAGCTTCAAGGCCGTCGCCAACCGGCCGGCTCAAACGGCTGAGGGCGTCGAGGCCTGGCTCCAGTCCATCCCGCCCATGATGCCGAACCACAACCTGACCCATGAGGAAATTCGGGTGCTGGGGGCCTTCATCATGTCCCTGCGCGGGGAGCCTTGAAGCCTACGAGGTACGCGGCAGTTGCAGCCGCAGCCGGGGAGTGCTTAGACAGGCAAAGACACGGCAGGAACCGAAACGGGTGATCATGACTCCGCTCCGCACCAACTCCAAAATCGAATCCGAGTACCGCGCCCGCACCCGGCGGTCAGCGGAGCTTTACGAACAGGCCTGCCAGGTGATCCCGGCGGGCCTGACTCATGATTCGCGCACGCTCCTGCCCTATCCCATCTATGCCGCGCGCGCCACGGGGCCGCGCAAATGGGACGTCGACGGAAACGAGTATGTCGACTACTTCGGCGGCCATGGTGCCCTGCTGCTTGGGCACAGCCATCCGGCTGTTGTCGAGGCGGTGACGCGACAGGTTCCGCTTGGCACGCACTGGGGCTCATCGCACGAGCTGGAGGTGCGTTGGGCCGAACTCGTCAACCGGCTCATTCCGTGTGCCGAGCGGGTGCGCTTCACGGCATCCGGCACGGAAGCTTCTCACCTGGCCCTGAGGCTCGCCCGCGCGTTCACCGGCAAGCCCAAGGTGATCCGTTTCGTCGGGCACTTCCACGGCTGGCACGATCAGGTGGCCGCCGGCTCCAACTCACACTACGACGGCGGCGTGCCGGCGGGCATCCTGCCCGCGCTCGTCGAGCAGACGATCCTCCTGCCCGCTGACGATCCGGCTCGGGTCGCCGAAACGCTGTCGCAACGCGATGACGTCGCCGCCGTCATGTTCGAGCCATCCGGGGCCTCTTGGGGGCAGGTTCCCATGCCGCCGGGCTTTATCGCCAAGCTGCGGGAGATCACCCGTGAGCATGGCGTGCTGCTCATCTTCGATGAGGTCATCACCGGCTTCCGCTGGTCGCGCGGGGGCGCGCAGGCGCGGATCGGCATCACGCCCGACATGTGCGTGCTCGCCAAGATCGTCGCCGGCGGCCTGCCCGGCGGCGCCGTTGCCGGGCGCGCCGACATCATGGATCAGCTCGATGCGACCGCCGCCAAGCGCAGCGCGCGCGAGAAGATCGGCCATCAAGGAACGTTCAACGCCAACCCGCTATGCGCAGCCGCAGCCGTTGCGACGCTTTCCATTGTGGAAGAGGAAGACGTCTGCGAGCGGGCCGAGCGCACCGCCGAGGCGATCCGCACCGGCATGCGCCAGATCCTCATCGAGGAGCAGATCCCCTGGGGCGTCTACGGCGAGGCTTCCACGTTCATCGTCTTCCAGAACCCGAAGAAGCTGCCGCTCGACCCGGCCACCTTCGATCCGCTGCAGTACGGCTTCGCGGAGCTCAAGGCCGCCCGCAACGCCGACCTCTCCCACCGGCTCCGCATCGCCCTGCTGGCCAACGGCGTCGACATCATGGGCGCGCCCGGAGGGCTCGTTTCCGCGACCCACGGCGAGCCGGAGGTGGCGCAGACACTCGAGGCCTTCCGGACGGCGGTGCGGTGGATGAAGGCGGAAGGGGATATTGCGTGAAGTCGTGACGTCGCCAAGTCGTGAAATCGTGACTGCGTAGGCACCAATCCCTACGATTTCACGACTTCACGATCTCACGATTTCGCGCCCGAAACCGCCGCTTCCCACACCGAGAGCGCCTGCCGCGTTTCGGCAACGTCATGCACCCGGATGATCTGCGCGCCTTGTCCCGCTGCGGCGAGCGCTGCGCCGATCGAGCCTGAGACGCGCTCGGATGCCTGCTCCACGCCCGTAAGCGTTCCGATGAAGCGCTTGCGTGAGGCGCCGACGAGGACCGGAACGCCGAGCGCATGGAACAGCGCCGTTTGCGCCAGCAGCGCAAGGTTGTGCTCCAGCGTCTTGCCGAATCCGATGCCGTAATCGACGATCAATCGCGAGCGGTCGATGCCGGCCGCCTCGGCGCGCTGCACCCGGTCTTCGAGGTAATCGAAGATGTCGAGCACCACGTCGTCATATCGCGGGTCGATCTGCATCGTCTTGGAATCGCCGAGAGTATGCATGAGCACGACTGGCAGGCCGGTTTCGGCGGCAGCCTCCAGGGCCTCCGGATCGTGCGTCAGCGCCGAAACATCATTGATGATGTCGGCCCCGGCTTCAGCGGCCCGCCGCATCACGTCCGCCTTGCGCGTATCCACCGAGATCAGCGCCCCGGTACGGCCGGCCAGAGCTTCGAGCACGGGCATGAGGCGGCGGAGCTCCTCGTCGACCGATACGGGGTCCGATCCTGGCCGCGTCGATTCGGCGCCGAGGTCGAGAATGGCGGCGCCCTCCTCCTCCAGTCGCAGAGCATGATCAATGGCCGCCTGCGCTGTCGGCAGCCGGCCACCGTCGGAGAAGCTGTCGGGCGTGATGTTGACGATCCCCATGATCCGCGGCCGGTCGAGCGAGAGCCCGGCGATACGCGGGCGCGGCTGCTGGAGAGCCTCGAACAGCGAAGCTGCCGCAGCAGTCTGACCGCCCCAGTCCCGCTCGCAGAACTCGCCGATCTCGAACACCCGTGTGCGGCGGCGGTCGCGGGCAGTGCGCTCGATCACCTCCAGCCCCATGAACGAGAGCCAGCCGCCGGCGAGCGTGAGACCGGCGCCTTCGCGTTCCTCCTCGCTCGCCCGGGCAGCGGGAGAGAGGCCGATGGGTCGGACATAGAGATTGCGGTTCATTTGAAGGTCGTGAAATCGTGAGCTCGTGAAGTCGTGAGATGGCGGGATCGCCAGATCGCATCCCACGATTTCACGACTTGGCGATTTCACGACGTCACGCAACAAAAAAGCGGCTGCAGATTGTTCCGCAGCCGCTCCACTTGCGTTTTCCTCAACTTCACACCTGCGGCTGAGGCTCCATGCCGCCAGGGGCATCCGGTTCCTCACGGGGACGGATGCGGCCGGCAGTCGGCACCGCAGAGCCGATCGGGCCCTTGGTGTCCTCGTCGTCATCATGGCGAACGATCTTCTCGCCGCGCATGACGGCCAGGCACTCCTCGCCGCTGATGGTCTCGTATTCCATCAGCGCCTGCGTGATCGCCTCGAGCTCCTTGGTATGCGAGCCGATGATCTCCCAGGCCTTCTTCTCGCCATCGGTGACGATACGGCGGACCTCCTGGTCGATCAGTTTCGCCGTCTCCTCCGACATGTTCTGCTGCTGCGTGACGGAATGGCCGAGGAAGACCTCCTGCTGGTTGTCGTTGTAGCGCAACGGCCCCAGCAGCTCGCTCATGCCCCACTCGGTCACCATGCGACGCGCCAGATCGGTCGCCTGCATGATGTCGCTCGAGGCACCGGTGTTCAGATGCTCCTTGCCGTAGATCGTCTGCTCGGCAACACGGCCACCAAAGCACATGGCGATCTTCGCCTCGCACCACTGCTTGGAGTAGCTGAGCTTGTCGCGCTCCGGCAGGCTCATGGTGACGCCCAGCGCGCGGCCACGCGGAATGATCGTCACCTTGTGCAGCGGGTCGCCGCCCGGCATCAGCAGGTTGACCAGCGCGTGGCCCGCCTCGTGATAGGCCGTCGCCAGCTTCTCCTCCTCGGTCATGGCCATGGACCGGCGCTCGGCGCCCATCATGACCTTGTCCTTGGCGTCCTCGAACTCGAGCTGGGTGACGAGCCGCTTGTTGCGCCGCGCCGCCAGCAGGGCCGCCTCGTTGACGAGGTTGGCGAGATCCGCACCGGAGAATCCCGGCGTACCGCGTGCGATCACCTTGGGATCGACGTCGGGCGCCAGCGGCACCTTGCGCATGTGCACGCGCAGGATCTTCTCGCGGCCGGTGACGTCCGGGTTCGGCACCACGATCTGCCGGTCGAAGCGGCCCGGGCGCAGCAGCGCCGGGTCGAGCACGTCCGGCCGGTTCGTGGCGGCGATGAGGATGATGCCCTCGTTCGCTTCGAAGCCGTCCATCTCTACGAGGAGCTGGTTCAGCGTCTGCTCACGCTCGTCGTTGCCGCCGCCGAGGCCCGCGCCACGGTGACGGCCGACGGCGTCGATCTCGTCGATGAAGATGATGCAGGGCGCGTTCTTCTTCGCCTGCTCGAACATGTCGCGCACACGGCTGGCGCCGACGCCGACGAACATCTCGACGAAGTCCGAGCCCGAGATGGTGAAGAACGGCACGTTCGCCTCGCCGGCGATGGCGCGGGCGAGCAGCGTCTTGCCGGTGCCCGGAGGGCCGACCAGCAGCGCGCCGCGCGGGATGCGACCGCCAAGCCGCTGGAACTTCTGCGGGTCACGCAGGAACTCCACGATCTCCTGCAGGTCGTACTTGGCCTCCTCGACACCGGCCACGTCCTCGAACGTCACGCGGCCGTGGCGCTCGGTGAGCAGCTTGGCCTTCGATTTGCCGAAGCCCATGGCGCGGCCCGATCCCGACTGCATCTGGCGCATGAAGAACACCCAGACCGCGATCAGCAGCAGCATCGGGAACCAGGAGACGAGCACGCTCAGGAACGAGGGCACGTCCTCATCGGATGGCCGAGCGGCGATCTTGATGTTCTGCTGGCGCAGTCGCTCGACGAGCCCCGGGTCCTCCGGCGCATAGGTGCTGAAGGCGATGCCGTTGTCGCTGAACTTGCCGGAAATGCGGTTGCCCTGGATCAGAACCTCGGAGACCGTCCGCGACTCGACCGCGTTCAGGAATTCGGAATAGGGGATGTCATTCCCGCGGCGGCTCTGGGCCGGGTTCTGGAAGAGGTTGAACAGAGCGACCAGCAACAGGCCGATGATGACCCAGATCGCAAAGTTCCGGAAATGCGGATTCATCTTGGTTCCTTCTGGAGGAGGCTCGAGAGAGCCGACCGCCGCGCGCCGCCCGACCTGCGCAGCGCTCACTTCACCCGAATGGGCTAGAGATAGGTACGTGCAGAATGGTTGCCAAGTTGCCGCTGTCGCAAGCCCGCGCAACCCCGGACACCCCACTTCCAGCTCGGTGCCGTTTTCTAACATGAATTATGGCAGAAAGCCTAACGGGGTGGGCTCATATGTCATCCCGCCCTTAACGCCCCAGAATGGCGTTCACGTGCTGGGGCGCAAAGCAGGCTGCCAGCACGGGGTTTCCATCTTTTGCTGCGGGGCCCGAGAGGCTCGGTTCGGCTACTGACAGACAGGGTACGGCCAGCAACCCGTCACCTGCCCAGATCGCCGGCAGCGCGGCAGCGGCGGCGGCCGGAATCGCAAGCCCCCGAAGGCCAGGATGGGCTCGCTTCAGCCGTGCGAAGCCGGTCTGCCCCAATGCCTCGACGCGGACCGGCGCACCATGGTCCGGTGCCAGGCTCAGATAGAAGCGCCGGTCCCAGAAAAGCCCCTGCCCTGGCCGGAGCATGGCCTTCGGCAAGGGGCGCCGGCCCGGCTCGCGGTAGATGGCCAGGATCGGTCGTTTCACCCATCGCGAAGATTTGACCGGCTTGATGACGACGCCGCCCAAGGTCAGGGCCGTTGCCTCGGGGTCGTTGAGATGTTCAACAAGATCCTCGACCTGTGCACGGCTTGGCGGCCCGGGCTGTCCGCCGAACGCCCCGATGAGGGACTGCAGAAGCCGCACGGCGACTTCCTGTGGCGCCGTGGTGAGCTTCTGCCTGTCGGCGCTGGCCCAGCTCCCGCCATGCAGGTTGACGGCGGCCCGTGCGAGGTCATGCTGTGCTGTTTCCAGGGCGCAGCGTGCCGTTGCAAGCCGTCGCGCGGTCAGCCCCAGCTTGTCTGCTCCAAGCCCAAGCGCTTCGCGCTCGCGGGCAGCCGCGCGCAGGCGTACGCGTTCGTAGCGCGGGTCGGCGTTGCTTGGATCGTGCAGCCACGCGACTCCGGCCGCCTTGAGCGTCGCCTCGAGACGGCTCTTGGGCACACCGAGCAACGGCCTCAGGAAGGCGATCGGGCGCTCCTCGACGGGATGCTGCAGATGGACCCAGGTCCGCGTTTCCACCTCGCGCATGCCGGAGAGCCCGTCGACGCCGCTGCCGCGGGCCAGCCGCATCAGCACGGTTTCGGCCTGATCGTCGAGGTGGTGGGCCAGCAGAACCTTGCGGGGCTCCGGCAGTGGCTCGCGGCCGATGTGCTCGCAGATAAGGGCATAGCGCGCGGCGCGTGCCGCCTCCTGAACGCCCGTGCGTGGCTTCGGGCCCTGCCAACGCAGAATGACATGGTCGAGCCCGAGGCGTCGGGCTTCGATTCCGACCCAGGCCGCCTCGTCCGCCGACTCCGGCCGCAGACCATGATCAACAGTCATGACGAGAACCGGGGAAACGCCATCGGGCACCGCCGCGGCCCGGCCCTGCGCCCTGGCCCAGCCCGCAACGAGGTGCATGAGCGCAGTGCTGTCTGCGCCTCCGGAGACGGCCACGGCAACCGGCAGGTGGACGTTGCGCAGCAGGTGATCACGTTCCGCGGCACCGATGGGGCCGGCGGCCGCCACGGCAGCTAGCAGCCGACGCGCTGGCGCTCGGTGAGGGCGCGCGTCTTGACGTGCGAGGGCGCGTTCGGGAACCGGGCATTCAGCTCATCGAACGACGAGCATGCCGCGTCCTTCTGCCCGAGCCGATCGAGCGACATGGCGAGCTTCAAAAGGCTGTCGGGTGCCTTCGCGCCGTCGCCGTATGTCTGATAGCCCTTCAGGAAGGCGCTCGCCGCTGCCTTGTACTGTCCGCGGACATAAAGCGACTCGCCCAGCCAGTACTGGGCATTGCCGGCGAGAGGGTCATCCGGATAGCGCCGCAGGAAGTCCTCGAAAGCACCTTCTGCTGCTGAATAGTTCTGCTGCAAAAGATAGCCGTATGCGGTCTCGTAATCCTGCTTGGGATCGCCGCCACCCGGTCCGGGTGCTGCCAGCGCAAGCTGGGAACCGAAGCCGGCCGGCGCCTCGTCACTGAGAATCTGGCCGATAGGATCGCTGCCGTCGCCCGGCTTGATGACCGTCGCCCCGAAATCGATGTTCGGCGTGGAATCGAGCGCGACAGGATCCGAGGATGCGGGCGGCAGCGGCTCGCGCGAGATCGAGCGCGTCACACCGCCGGCACCGAGCGCCCGGATCTGCTCGGAAAGCTGCTCGAGCTGCATCGTGAGCGCACGCACCTGCGTCTCGAGAGCGTCGATGCGTGCCGCATCGGCTCCCGACCCGAGACCGGCCGGGGCCGAAGTCATCGACGGAGTCGCTGTCCCCGCATTCCGGGCCAGCGATTCGAGCGTGCCCACGATGACCTGCATGTCTAGGAACTGCCCTTCCAGCTGCTCCACGCGCTGGCGGAGGCCCGAGTCGGCCGAGGCTGCACCACTCGACTGGCCCGCATTCGCCTTCGTTCGCGCTTGCGCGAGCTGGATCGGTGCCGCCTGGGCAACCCGCTGGCCGGGATCTGCAGAGAATGTCGTGGCCTGCTGCGCCTGCGCCTGCCCCGCCGACAACAGGAGCGCACCCGCCAAGCCCAGCAGATACCGGTTCCAACCACTCATCGAACGTGTCCTGCTCTTCCCGATCACGGACCAGGTTGCCCGCCCAACATCGGCATCGTCAGCCATAAGGCTGCGATGCGACAGCCGACGATGTCAACGGTTGCCCTGGCCTGCGCTGCGGACGCCAATGCCCCGCCTCACCGAATGATGCTCAATTCAAGCACCTGTACCGCCACCGATTTCGGCCAATTCTGGGGCGAAACTTTGATTGGGCCGCAGCATGCAAGTACCGTTTCAGAAGAGCGGCCGTCAGCTCCCGGCGCGGTTGTTGAGCACGGTCTGTGCCCGGCGGTTCTGAGACCAGCAGGAGATGTCGTTACAGACTGCCACCGGCCGCTCCTTGCCGAACGAGATGGTCCGGATTCGATGAGCACCGACGCCGTTCTGCACCAGGTAATTCCGCACCGACGTGGCACGCCGCGCGCCGAGTGCGATGTTGTACTCACGCGTGCCCCGCTCGTCCGCGTGCCCCTCGATCGTGATGGTGTACTGGGGATACTGCCGCAGCCAGCGCGCCTGACCGTTGAGCGTCTGCTGAGCCTCCGGCGTCAGATCGGTGCTGTCCGTGGAGAAATAGACGATGTCGCCCACGTTCTGGACGAAATCCCTCTGTGAGCCAGGCGTTGCCGGGCCGCGGCCAGGACCGAGCCCTGCCGCATCCTGGGCCGTATTGGCACATCCAGCAGCCGAGACCGCGAGCAGCACGACCGCTAGCACACGTGCAAAGCCCGCCAACCGCTTCAAGGTCTCCATCTGGCTGATCCCTTCCGTTGCTGTCCCGGTCGATTGATGCACCAGAGCCGGTGATCAGACCGGCAACCACGCCCGCGCCCCATACTCGCGAACAGGGTTAGCGCCGTCATCGTGCAAAAATGTGGCTGGCATCAGGCTCTTGAAACATTGCGACGTCGGAGATGGCAACCGGCATCAGTCATCTGCCCACACCTTTCGACGGTGCCAGTATCCGAACCGCCGCACCTGCGTCCGACTTGCGACACAGGTTTCGGCCAAAGTGATTGATTGTGCAGCAGGATGCTCCACTGAACTGCCGGCATTCACCGCGGTTACATAGGCGTCACGGACCCGATGGCTGGAATGCTGTCTGGACCACCAGCAATTCTGAGCGCGCGGACGACCTGCTCGATTCGCACGGCGGCCGTGGGCAGAGCATCCCCAGAAACGACAAAGGCCGAACCACTTGCGCCAGAGGGCCAGTGGCACGGCCTTTATCTTATGCGTCTGCAGAGAGCTGCAGCAGCATCCGCCCCGATTAGCGAGCGATCTCCGCCGCCGGGACCGGACCGCCGAGCTTCATAGGCTCATAAGGAACTTCCTTGCGGCAGGCCCCCAGAGCAACCGCAGCAAACAGAGCCGCGACAACGATAGCGCCCTTCATGTCCATTCTCCTGATGATGTTACAGGCCCCCACCGAATTTCTAGCGAGCGACCTTCTCGGCCACAGGCAGCTCCGCACCGAGCTTCATAGGCTCGTACGGAACTTCACGGCGGCACGCGCCCAGCGCGACAGCCGTGATGATCGCCGTGATAACGATCGCGCCCTTCACACCCTGCATGGTCATCTCCTAATGGCTTCGGCAGTCGCCGAATATTGGGGTACCGGTGTGGACTACGCAGATCAAGGACGGAGGGGGACTGACGATAGTTTTCCCCCCGTGTTGATGCGATTATGCCACTCCGTGTGACTTGGCTCCCAGTCCGTACACTCAACGACAACTTGCGTGAGGACTGAGCACTTCTTGCGAAGCTCCCGACGGCACGCTGCGGAGCGTCCGGATCATCAAAACACGGAGTCGCTTACTGATTCGTAAATTTGCGTCCAGCTCTCATCCTCAGCTGAGGAGCGGCGACCACGCAGGATCGGATGCGAACGAGGGTGTGGGAATCAACCGCTCGTTGTAACCCGTCAAGTCAATCGAATAGATGCGAGGTCCGCCCTTGGGCCCGGGACGGTCGCGGAAGAACATCAGGACGCGACCGTTCGGCGCCCACGTCGGGCCTTCGTTGTGGTAGCCCTCGGTGAGGATCCGCTCGCCCGATCCGTCCGGCTTCAGCACGCCGATCAGAAATTGGCCCGCGTACTGCTTCGTGAAGGCGATGTAGTCGCCTCTCGGCGACCAGACCGGCGTCGAATAGCGGCCTTCGCCGTAGCTGATGCGGCGCACGTTCGAACCGTCGCTCTCCATCACATAGAGCTGCTGGGCGCCGTCGCGGTCCGATTCGAACACGATCTGCCGGCCGGTCGGATCATAGCAGGGCCCGGTGTCGATGGCTTGTGTCCGCGTCAGCTGGCGCGACTGACGCGAGCGCAGGTCCATCTCGACGATGCTGGAGGACTCCGCCACCTGGAAGCTCATGATGATCCGCTGCCCGTCCGGAGAGAACCGGGGGGCGAAGGTCATGCCGGGGAAATCGCCCACCACCTCGCGCTGACCCGTATCCAAACGCATCAGCACCACCCGCGGCTGTTCGCTGGTGTAGACCATGTAGGTGATTTCCTGGCTGGTCGGGCTGAAGCGCGGCGTGAGCACCAGCTCGCGGCCTTCGGTCAGCATCCGGGCGTTGGCGCCATCCTGATCCATGATGGCCAGCCGCTTCAGGCGGCGATCCTTCGGTCCGGTCTCGTCGATGAAGACGATGCGCGTATCGAAGTAGCCCTTCTCCAGCGTCAGCTTCTCGTAGACCTGGTCGGCGATGATGTGACCGATGCGCCTCCAGTTGGCCTCCACCGTCGAGAACTGCTGTCCGGCCAGCGGCTTGCCGAGAACCGTATCCCACAGCCGGAACTCGGCTCTCAGGCGGCCATCCCCCATCCGGCTGACCCTGCCGACCACCAGCGCTTCGGCCCCGATCGAGCGCCAGTCTCCAAAGCGTGGGGCAACGTTGAGATCGCGGATCTGCTCGATGAATGCCGCCCGGTCCAGCGGCCGGAACAGCCCGGAAGACTCGAGGTCTGCCGTGACGATGCCGGCGATCTCGGCTCCAAGCCGCGGATCATCGCCCAGGAACGCCGGGATGGCGATAGGACGGGGCTGAAGGTTCGCCTCGTCGACCGTGACGCGGGTCTGGCCGAAGGCCTGCGGCGTCATCATGGCCGCGCCCGCGCCGAGCAAACCCATCTGCAGTGCCGTACGGCGCGTGATGCCGCGATTGGTCTTCATTCCGCTCATCGGTCGAGTTCCGGTCCTGTTGTCCCCCAGCCACTCACGGCCGCTCGGGGTTGCTCACGGTTGTAGCTCTCATCAGAACATTCGCTGCGGGTCGAATGTGACCACCATGTGGTCCCATCCGCCCACGTAGAATTGCTCGGGCAGATCATAAGGCTCGCATTGCACGAGGGCCCGGACGGCGCTGTTCGCAGCGTCGGCGAACAATGGTCCGGACCCGGAATTGACGACCCGGGGCGGCTCCTGCAGGCGCCCGTCAGGACGCAGCCGCACCTCCACCTCCACGACCACCCGGTCGATGCCGTCGAGGCCGCTGTTGATGTTCCAGCAGCGGCTGACGGCGCGTTTCATCATGACGCCGAGAAGCGATCGCTGGCTTGCGGAGAGCTGGGTGTCACGCCCCTCCGGAGCGCCGGCCACCGGGCCGCGGGCCTTGGTTTCCGTCGTCGGCGGCTCGGGGGCACCCGCTCGAGGCGCAGTGTCCGGCACCTTGTTGAGCAGTGCCGCGATACGGTTCGCGTCGAACTGCTTTTTCTTCTTGGCTTCCTCTGCCTTGCGCTTCTGCTCGGCCAGCCGCTTCCGCCGCCGTTCCTCCTCCTTCTTCTTCTTGGCCTCGGCGCGCTTCTTGGCCTCTTCGGCCTTCTTCTTTGCCTCCGCGCGCTTCTTTTCCTCTTCAGCGCGCTTCTTCTCTTCCTCAGCCTTGCGGGCCTCCTCGGCCTTACGGGCCTCTTCAGCCTTTCGGGCCGCCTCTTGAGCTTCCTTCTGCTTGATCTCTTCGAGCGTCGGGCCCTTGGGCTCCGGCGGCAGGGCGGCGATCTTTTCAGCGATTTGATCGCGCGCAGGCTCAGCCATGGCCGGCTCCGGCTTGGCACTTTCCTCCGGCGGTGGCGGTGGTGGAGTCGCCGATGGAGGCGGTGCCGTTGCCTCTCTGCGCTGCGGCTGCTCCTTCTTGGCGTCCTGCTGGTTGTCGGCCTGCCGGGCTTCGAGCTGCTTGGCGTCGCGATCGCCTTTCGTGAGGCGCACGAGGTCCTCTGCGGTCACCAGCGCCACCTCGACAGGCTCGGGCTCAGACACCCTGAAAGGCTCCGGCGATTGCAGCGAGATGAACGCCCACGCCAGGACGCCGAGATGCAGCAGGATCGAAACTGTGAGACCCAGTTGCACCGCTCCGTCACCCTCCGCTTTCCACCTCGGTGACGAGCGAAAGCTTCGTGAACCCGGCTTCCTTGATGCGGGCCATGACGCGAGCCACCATGCCGTACTCCACCGCGCGGTCCCCGCGGACGAAAATCGGCTCGTCCATGCCGCCGCGTGCCTCGGCAACGGCCTGCAGCTTGGGCCCGAGCTCTTCGAGCTCGATGGGCGTCTTGTCTTCCTGGCCGAGGAACAGCTTGCCGTCGTTGGTCACGGAGACGACCACGGGTTCCTTGTCCTGAGCCTCGAGCTGCTTGCCCTTGGCCTGCGGCAGCTCCAATGGCACTCCCGAGGTCAGAAGCGGCGCCGCCACCATGAAGATGATCAGCAGAACGAGCATCACGTCGACGAACGGCGTGACGTTGATCTCGCTCATCGGCACGCGCGAGCGCGCACGCCGCCTGCGACCACCGCCACCGCCATTCCCGGTATTGATGCTGGCGCCCATGGTTCCGCTCAGCTCCGCACGTCGATCTGTCGCGAAACGATGGCCGAAAATTCATCGGCGAAAGCCTCGAGCCGCTGCCCGAGGCGAGTCGAATCAGCAGAGAACTTATTATAGAAGACTACGGCAGGAATTGCTGCGAGCAGGCCCAGCGCAGTCGCGAACAGCGCCTCGGCGATGCCGGGCGCCACGACCGCAAGGCTCGTGTTCTTTGACGCTGCGATGGCCTGGAAGCTCGTCATGATCCCCCAGACGGTGCCGAACAGCCCGACAAACGGCGCCGTCGATCCGACAGTGGCCAGAAACAGCAGCCTCCGGTCGAGCCGCTCCATCTCGCGCGTGATGGTGACGTCCATCACCTTCTCGACGCGGAGCTGAATGCCGCCCAGCGCGCGGATGTTACCCTCGACCGAGCGCTTCCACTCCCGCATGGCAGCGACGAAGAGCGCTGCGATCGCAATCGTCCGGCCACGGGAAAGGCTCGAATAGAGCTCCTCGAGCGACTGCCCCGACCAGAACAGCTGCTCGAACCGGTCCGCCTCGATGCGGGCGCGGCGGAAGGCGATCAGCTTCTCGACAATGATCGCCCAGGACCAGACGGAGGCAAGCAGCAGGCCTACCATCACGATCTTGACGACAATATGGGCCTGAAGGAACAGCTCCAGAAACGAGACACCGCCGCCACCATTCGGCGCCAATGTGCCTTCCAACATATCCGTTAAGCCTCATAATTTTCTGCAATCGAGCCGTTCCGGGCAGCCAGCAACGAAAGGGCCGGCACACGCCCGCGCCCGCCTGATAGCGACGGCGAATCTCAAGGTGCACCGCCCCTGGCCCAGAGGCCCGCATGTGCTCTGCCAATATGACCAAACTACGGCCCGGCGCTGCGATGCAGCGGCTGCCACTCCCCTGATTCGGAGTCGTAAGCCAGCAGGTCGCCGGTTTCCATCACATAGAGCCAGCCGTGCACGCCTATTTTCCCGGCCTCGACTCCCTGGCGGACGCGATCGTAGGTGAGCAGATTGTCGATCTGGAACTGGATGTGCGACTTGATCGTCTCGATGAGGCGCTCCGCCTCGGGCACGCGCGCCGCCGCCACCAGCCGGTGCGCCGGCCGGGTGAAGCTGACCCAGCGGCCGAGATGACCATCGATCGACGGGTCCAGCAGAGCCTGAATGCCACCGCAGCCGGTATGCCCGCAGACGATAATGTCATCGACGCCGAGGTGGCCGAGCGCGTACTCGATGGCAGCGCCTACCGAGTCGTCATCGGCGTGCGCCGGCGGCACGACGTTGGCGATGTTACGGATCTCGAACAATTCCCCGGGATCGGCCGACGTGATCTGCGCCGGCACCACGCGGCTATCGGAGCACCCGATCCAGAGCAGCCGCGGCTTCTGTTTGCGGCTGGCGAGACTGCGGTAGAAGGCCTTGTCGCGGTCGAACTGCCGTTTGAACCGCTCGTGCCCTTCGACCGCGTCCCTGATGTCCGGATCGTCCCAGTCTGTCACCTTCATCTGCCGCCCCTCCCCAGGATGGCGAATCACTCCCATGTGCCGCCCCTACGTACGCCATCTATGATCTCCAGCACACGGACAAGCGCGCCAGATTGCTCCAAAGTTGCACGTCGGATCAAGGGCAGGTTTAATGCGGCGGTTCGAGGTCGGATCAGGCGGTGCCCAGCGCAGACCGGATCGCCTGGGAGATGCGCATGGGCTTGCCCGACAGGCTGACCAGCACGACCATCACCTCCGCCTCGAAGAGCGTCACGCCATCACGGGTGATGGCTTGAGCGAGCGTCAGGCTGGCTGCACCGATCTCCCGGACACGGGTCGTCACCTCGAGAATATCATCGATCCGGGCAGGCTTCAGGTATTCGAGGTTCATGCGGCGGACGACGAAGGCGGCCGGTTCCCGCCCTGTCGCGCCCGCAATCAGCGCCTGGTGGTCATTGCCAACGAGCCGCAGGAAGTCCGAGCGGCCGCGCTCGCACCACCGCAGATAGCTGGCGTGATAAACGAGCCCCGAAAAATCCGTGTCCTCGAAATAGACCCGGATCGGCAGAACGTGCCGCCGACCGCCCTCGTCCGCGACGATGCGGCCGGAAAGATCGGGCCAGTTTCGGGAATCTCTGCTCATGCTTTGGCTATTACGGCCGCCGGGCCGTCGCCAGCACCAGGCCGCCCAGCAGCAGCACTGTTCCGGAGATACCGTCGAGAAGTCGGGCCCGGCCGCTCGCAAGCAGGTCTCGCACGCGCCCCAAGGCCAGCGTGTAGGCGATATCCGAGATGCCAATGACGGCGACGAAGGTCACCGCGAGCACGGCAAGCTGCCATTCCACGTTACCGGTTCTGTCCACGAACTGGGGCAGAAAGGCGCCGAGGAACAGCAGCACCTTCGGGTTGCTGAGGCTTACGGCGAACGCCTGCAAGAACCAGCCGCCGCGTCCGGGTGAGCGCACGACGGCGGCTTGGAGCGGGCTGCCCTTCCACGCCCGCTTCAGGCGCTCGAAGCCGAGCCAGGCGAGGTAGAGCGCACCAATCCACCGGATCACGTCGAACCAGTCGGACATGAACACCATGAGCGAGGTCATGCCGAGCGCGGCGGCCGAGACCAGCAGCGACAAGCCGACGAGGCTGCCGGCAATCGTCCACATACCGGCCCGCACACCGTGCGCGGTGACGTTGGCCAGGATGAGCGACATCATCGGCCCCGGCGTCGCTGCGAGGAGCACACAAGCGCCGACAAAGGCGAGCAACACTTCGAGAGACATCGATCACCTTCCTCGGCCTGAAGTCGCAAGATCGTGAACTCGTGCGGGGCGCGAGGCACCCAGCAAACATCTCACGACTTTTACGACTTCACCACTTCACGATTTCACCACCTATTCCGAACCGCTCTCGTCCGTAGCAGCGGCACCACCATTGCCATCGCCATTGCCATCGCCGTTCCCGTTGCCATTCCCATTGCTCTCTTCGGGAATGCGCTCGACAGAGACGACCTTCTCGTCCTCATCCGTCCGGAAGATGCGTACGCCCTGGGTATTGCGCCCGGCGATGCGGACCTCGTCGACGGGGGTACGGATCAGCTTGCCGGCATCCGTGACGAGCATGATCTGATCCGTCTCCTCCACGGGGAAGGAGGCAACGAGCGGACCGTTGCGCTCATTGACGACCATCGCCGCGATGCCCTTCCCGCCGCGGCCGGAGACCCGGTACTCGTAAGACGACGACCGCTTGCCGAAGCCGCGCTGGGAGACGGTGAGGATGAGCTGCTCTTTCGCCGAAAGCTCCGCATACCGCTCCGGCGACAGCTCGGCCGACTCGTCGAGCGCTTCAGTCTCGGCCTCCGTGTCGGGTTCGACCGCCGGCACCTCCTCGTCCTCGGTCAGGCCGCGCCGGACCGCACTCGCCTGCTTCAGATAGGCAAGTCGTTCGGCCGGCGATGCTTCGACGTGGGTGAGGATGGCCATGGAGATGACGACATCGTCGCCCTCCAGCCGGACGCCGCGCACGCCCGTGGAATCGCGGCCCTTGAACACGCGCACGTCCTCGACCGGGAATCGGATGCACTGACCCCGCGCCGTTGTCAGCAGCACGTCCTGGCTCGGCCGGCAGATGGCGACCTCGATGATGCGGTCGCCTTCGTCGAGCTTCATCGCAATCTTGCCGCTGCGATGAATGTTCTCGAAATCGGCGAGCGAGTTGCGGCGCACGTTGCCCGAGCGGGTAGCGAACATGAGTTGCAGGTCGCCCCAGGTCTTCTCGTCCTCCGGCAGCGGCAGGATGGAGGTGATGAACTCATCCTGCTGCAGCGGCAGCAGATTGACCAGCGCCTTGCCGACCGATTGTGGCGTGGCCGCAGGCAGCCGCCAGACCTTCATGCGGTAGACCATGCCGCGCGAGGAGAAGAACAGCACCGGCGTGTGCGTGGACGCGATGAAGAGCTGGGTGACGAAGTCCTCATCACGCGTCGTCATGCCGGCACGGCCCTTGCCGCCGCGCCGCTGGGCCCGGTAGGTCGACAGCGGCACGCGCTTGATGTAGCCGCGGTGGCTCACCGTAACGACCATGTCCTCGCGCTGGATCAGGTCCTCGTCCTCGAGCTCGCCCTCGAGGTCGACGATCTCGGTCCGCCGCGGCACGGCGAACTGATCCCTTATCTCGGTCAGCTCCTGCTTGATGATCTCGACGATGCGCAGGCGCGAGGACAGGATCTCGAGGTAGTCCTTGATCTGGTCGGCGAGCTTCTTGAGGTCGTTGCCGATCTCGTCGCGGCCGAGAGCGGTCAGGCGCTGCAGACGCAGATCGAGGATGGCCTGTGCCTGCTCGGCGCTGAGCTTATAGGTGCCCGCCGCGGTGATGGTGTGCCGCGGGTCGGCGATGAGCGCGATGAATGGCGCGACTTCCTGCGCCGGCCAGTCGCGCGCCATCAGCTGCTCCTTGGCCTCGGCGGGTGACGGCGCGCGCCGGATCAGGTTGATGACCTCATCGATGTTGGCGACGGCGATGGCCAAGCCGACCAAGACGTGTGCGCGCTCGCGGGCCTTCGCCAGCAGGTATTTCGTCCGGCGGCTCACCACCTGCTCGCGGAAATGGGTGAAGGCCGTCACCATGTCGCGCAGGTTCAACTGCTCCGGCCGGCCGCCATTGAGCGCCAGCATGTTGGCGCCGAACGTCGTCTGCAGGTCGGAGTAGCGGTAGAGCTGATTGAGCACGACCTCAGGGACAGCATCGCGCTTCAGCTCGATGACGATGCGCATGCCGTCGCGGTTCGACTCGTCCCAGATGTCGGAGATGCCCTCGACACGCTTCTCGCGCACGAGATCGGCGATCCGCTCGATCAGCACACGCTTGTTCACCTGGTAGGGAATGGCGGTGACGATCAGCGCGTTGCGGTCCTTGCGGATCTCCTCGATGTCGACCTTGGCACGCATGATGATCGAGCCGCGGCCCTTGTGGTAGGCGGCGAGCGCGCCCGCGCGGCCGAGAATCAGGCCGCCCGTCGGGAAGTCGGGGCCCTGCACGATCTGGCAGAGCGCATCGAGGCTGATCTCGGGATCGTCGAGGGTCGCGAGGCAGGCGTCGATGACCTCGCCCAGGTTGTGCGGCGGAATATTCGTCGCCATGCCGACGGCGATGCCGCCGGCGCCATTCACCAGCAGGTTCGGGAACTTGGCCGGCAGCACGCTCGGCTCGCGCTCGGAGCCGTCGTAGTTCTCCTGAAAGTCGACGGTGTCCTTGTCGAGGTCGTCGAGCAGGAACTGGCTGATGCGGGCAAGACGGCACTCGGTATAGCGCATGGCCGCCGGGGGATCGCCGTCGACGGAGCCGAAGTTGCCCTGGCCGTCCACCAGCGGCACGCTCATGGAGAAATCCTGAGCCATGCGCACCAAGGCATCGTACACGGCCGAGTCGCCATGCGGATGGTATTTGCCGATGACGTCGCCGACCACACGCGCCGACTTCTTGTAGGGTTTGTTCCACTCGAGCCCCAGCTCGTGCATGCCGAAGAGGATGCGGCGGTGCACCGGCTTCAGACCGTCGCGCACGTCGGGCAGCGCCCGGCTCACGATCACGCTCATCGCGTAATCGAGGTACGATCGCTTCATCTCCTCGGTGACGGAGATCGGGCGAATGTCGCTCGGCCCGCCACCGGAAGGGGTCGTCTTATCGTTATCGGTCAAGGTGATACCCGTGCAGACACAGCGGAACGCACGCCTCGAGTAGCGTGCGTTCCGCAAAAATCAGGTCGCGCGAATTATACTCCGGCGGGGCCCATGCCCGCAACTCGGAGGCGAGGGAGGCGCTGATCCGCGCCTGTGAAAGATGGGGATTTTTCGGTTTCAGCGGAACCCTGCCGCGACCTCGTGGCCCACCGGCGTCGGATCGGCCCTACTCCTTGAGCGGGCCGACCGAAATGGACCGCTTGCATGCCCGCAACCGGTCTCAGTCTCTCGAGACAGCCCCCAAACACCCGGCGTGAGCGGTCCGCCTGAGCCGCACAATTACGTTCTGCCGCGCGGCCGCGAAAGCTGAATTGGGATGCGCTATCTGGCCTTCCACTATTTTCGCGAGCCTTTACCCGCATAGGAGCGCAGTTTCTTTTTTTATTCCGACTTTTTCGCGCCAATTCAGGGGAGACGCGCAATTCGCTCATTTCGTGCATAGTGCAACGCATCGACAGCGCGCCGAGGCATCGGCAAGTGAAACCGGTGAAACGACTGGACCGGCGGCATTTCACCGGAATCACCGGCCCGCTTTCCTGCTCTGCCCCATGGTAACGACATCACGGGCCAACGAGCGAGCGAGCACCTGAACAGGGTCGTCAGTGTTTTCCTCGATGAGATCGTCGAGCACGGACGCCTTGTCGAGCAACCCCTCGAAAGTCGTGGCTTTCAGGTTCGCAATCGTGAACGTGAGGTCATGCTGATCGGCAAGCAGCGCATCGGAGCTTGCTTCCCAATCGCTTTCGAACGCATCTTCAAACTGCTCTCCCGTCGCCACTGCCTCACCTCGCTCGACGAGTTCCTTCAACTGCTTTGTGATGGAAAGGTACTTTTTGGCATGAGCGCGAAGTTGCTGGTCGCTGCGGGAATTTCCACTCCGCCTTCCCGACCGGGACCGGGCCGCCGGCTCCGCCGCAATGCCCTCCATTTCAGAAAAACCTTCGATCTGGCGTCCTGCTGCAGCAGCTACGGCTGCCGGATGGCTTCTCGCATGGCCATTGATACCGGCGTCCTGAGGAGCGTCCGCTCCTGCAATGATCCTCGCCAGCTCGACCTCGACACCATGCAATGAGGATAGCAGCTTGGGCAGCTTGTTTTCCCTTGCCTTGGCCCTCATCACCACCACGCTGCTGAGCATTTCCCATGCGACCGCAGTCTGACCGTTCTCGGCCATCGCATCCCCCGTAATCTGTGCCTAACTATGAAGACCACGGCATGCAAACGCCGACACATGGTGCACGCGGCCAACCAGCTAACGCAGTGGTCTGAGCTTGGTTCCATTGGAAGTCGAAATGAGCGATTCGCGTCGGCACTTTTGCAACAGATGCGTTTTCGCGAAGAAAGTGCCCGCAGAATCAAAGCCCATGGACTTGACTGCTGATGAATTGCGTGAAGCCGGTTCCTTCATCCGGATCAAGAAATCTCAAATCGTTTTTGTGCGCGCGCCCTTTGCGTTCCAAAAAACCTTGCGGGCCGGAACACGAGGTTCCGGCCCGCAGAATGACGAAATCGTGAACTTCCGGAAGATTTACTCGGCGGCCGACTTCTGCGGCTGAACTGCTGCCATGTAGTCGTTGAGCAGCGTCTCGGAGATGCGGCCCGGTTGATAATGGTGCTCGCCGATTTCCCGCACCGGCGTCACCTCCGCCGCCGTGCCGACCAGGAAGCACTCCGAGAACGAACCAAGCTCATCCGGCAGGATGGTGCGCTCCTGCACCTCCATGCCCTGCTTCTTCGCGAGGCCAATGACCGTGCGGCGCGTGATTCCGTCGAGGAAACAATCCGGCGTCGGCGTATGCAGCACGCCGTCCTTGATGAAGAAGATGTTGGCGCCCGTGCACTCGGCCACGTGCCCGCGCCAGTCGAGCATCAGCGCATCGGCATAGCCGGCCCGCTCGGCCCGGTGTTTCTCCAGCGTGCAGATCATATAAAGCCCTGCGGCCTTCGTTTTCGCCGGCGCCGTACGCGGATCGGGACGGCGGTACTGCGCATGCATCAGCCGAATGCCGCGCATCCGCTCGCTGGGATCGAAATAGGAACCCCAGTCCCAGGCCGCGATCGCCAGATGGATTTTCGTCTGCTGCGCGGAAACACCCATCTGCTCGCTGCCGCGCCAGGCGATGGGGCGGACATAGCAATCGACCAGATTGTTGGCTTTCACTGTCTCGCGGCACGCGGCATCGATGTCGGCCACCGAGTACGGGATCTCGAAGTCCATGGTGCGAGCACCGTCGACCAGGCGCTGCGTGTGCTCGCTCAGCTTGAAAATCTCGCCGCCGTAGGCGCGCTCCCCCTCGAATACCGCGCTGGCATAGTGCAGGGCGTGGCTCAATACGTGCAGATTGGCCTCGCGCCACGGCACCAGCTTGCCGTCGAGCCATATGAATCCGTCGCGGTCATGATAGGGAACGAGCGAAGCCATCATCTATCTCCTCGGAGATGCCATTGTCATCGGCCTCAGTGACGCTGCCATGTCAGGATGCTCCTGCGGATGAGAACTCCTCGCCTCACCGCGATCAAGTCCGTTGCGAGGTGTGAGTGGTCAGGCCCGCAGTCCAGTGCACGAAGGCACTTGCCACGGGTAACAATGGCCTCCAAATAAGTCAACATGACTGACATATATGCAGCAGCCGGCGTTCACCCGGCGACACCAAGCAGCGAGGACTTAACGCCCGGGCCGGCCGGACAGGTCGCCCCGGACAAGCTCATCGAGCTCGTCGAGCTGCTGTTCTTCGCCTATCGCGACTTCACCGGCGAGGCGGACGCCATCCTCGCGGAGTTCGGCTTCGGCCGGGCACATCACCGCGTTCTTCACTTCGTGAACCGGCACCCGGGCCTGCGGGTGGCCGATCTCCTTGATATCCTCAAGATTACCAAGCAAAGTCTCGCACGTGTTCTGAAGCAGCTCGTCGACCGCGGCTATGTTTTGCAGCAGGCGGGCCCGCAGGACCGGCGCGAGCGCCTGCTCTACCTGACCAACAAGGGGCGCGAGCTTGCCAACAGGCTGGTAGAGCTGCAGAGCGCACGCATAGCTGCCGCCTTGGCGGAGGCGGGAGAAAATGCCGGTCCCGTGTCTCGCCGCTTTCTGGCCGGCATGATCACCGGCGATGAGCGGTCGCGGATCGAGGCGCTGATCTTCGGACCCGAGCGCCGCGCCTGACGATCACTGCGGCAACTGGGAGGGGAAGCATGACCGTCGAGAACGGAACGCTGCGGCGCGACTGTCTGCCGGACGATGCCCCGCACGTGCTCATTGTCGATGACGACCAGCGCATCCGGGACCTGCTGACACGCTACCTCGTCGAGCATGGCTACCGCGTCACGCCCGCAGCCGACACCAGCGCCGCCCGGGCGGCCATGCGTGGTCTCGCATTCGACCTCGTCATTCTGGACGTCATGATGCCCGGCGAGAGCGGGCTCGACTTCGCGCGCCACCTGAAGGCGACCTCCGAGGTCCCCATCTGCATGCTGACCGCCCGCTCGGAGCCCGAGGACCGCATCGAGGGGCTCGAAGCGGGTGTCGACGACTATCTGCCGAAGCCCTTCGAGCCACGTGAGCTGGTGCTCCGGGTCAAGAACATTCTGCGGCGCGGGCAGGCCAATCAAGGCAATGCGGATGAAGTGCGCATGGGCGAATTCGTCTTCTACATCGCACGCGGCGAGCTCAAGCGCGGCGAGGAGAGCATCAGGCTGACGGAGCGGGAGCGCGATCTGCTGCGCCAGTTCGCCCAGCGCCCGGGCGTCGCCATTGCGCGCCATGAGCTTGCCGGTGACGACGCGACGGGAAGCGAACGGGCCATCGACGTGCAGATCAACCGCCTGCGCCGCAAGATCGAGGTCGACCCGTCCAATCCCGTTTATCTGCAGACGGTGCGCAGCAAGGGCTACATCCTGTATACCGACTGATGAGTTGATTTCGCCGTTCCGGCGGCTATCGAGCGGCAGCGACTTTCGAGCTGCGCGCCATTTGGATGGCTAAAGAGGTATGGTCGCGGTCCGCGACAGTAGCGCCCGGAGGACGGCTGCGACCTGGTGGGAGCGGTCGCGATCGCTGCTGGCCCGGCTGGGACAGCTATCCGTATCAGCGACCGGCGAACTGCTGCCGAAGGGCCTCTATGCCCGTGCGCTCATCATCATCATCGCGCCGATCGTGCTGCTCGAGAGCGTGGTCGCCTTCGTCTTCATGGAGCGGCACTGGCAGTCGGTCACCCGCCGCCTGTCCGAGGCAACGGCGCGCGATATTTCGGCGATCATCGAGGTCTATCGGGACTACCCGCACCAGGACGATTACGAGCGGCTGATCGATCTGGCGCAGACGATGAAGCTCTCCATGCAGCTCTTGCCGGCAGGCGACCTGCCGCCGGCCCAGCCAAAGCCGTTCTTCTCGCTGCTCGACCGCACGCTGTCGAATGAAATCCGGAAGCAGGTCCGGCAACCGTTCTGGGTCGATACCGTGGGTAATTCGCGGCACGTCGAGATCAAGGTGAAGCTCGACGATACGATCCTGCGGTTCGTGGCGACGCGGGCGCAGACCTACGCCTCCAACTCGCACATTTTCCTGATGTGGATGGTTGGCACATCCATTGTGCTGCTGACGGTCGCCATTCTCTTCCTGCGCAACCAGATCCGGCCGATCCTGCGGCTCGCGGAGGCCGCGGACGCATTCGGCAAGGGCCGCCCGGTGCCGGACGACTTCCGTCCCCGCGGCGCGCGCGAGGTGCGGCAGGCGGCACAGGCGTTCCTGGAAATGCGCGACCGCATCCGCCACCACGTCGACCAGCGCACGACGATGCTGGCCGGTGTGAGTCACGACCTTCGGACCGTTCTCACCCGCTTCAAGCTCGAGCTGGCCCTGCTCGGCGACACCCCCGAGGTCCGCGCGCTGCAGGCGGACGTGAAGGAAATGCAGCACATGCTGGAAGACTACCTCGCGTTCGCCAAGGGTGACGGCGGTGAGGAAGCCATGCCGACAAGCCTCTGCGACCTGCTGGAGGAAATCCATGAGGACGCCCAGGTCTTCGGCAGCTCGATCGAGCTCGAGATCTCAAAACGGAACCGCCGCCTCGTGCTGCCACTGAAACGCCAGGCCTTCAAGCGCGCCATCATCAATCTCGTGAGCAACGCTGCACGATTTGGCGAGCACGTCGTGATCCGTGCCATGCGGGATGGCGAGCGGCTGAAGATCGAGGTCGACGATGACGGCCCCGGCATCCCGCCTGCCGAGCGCGAGAACGTATTCCGCCCGTTCTACCGGCTCGACCACGCCCGCAATCAGGACAGCGGCAACTCCGGACTCGGCCTCGCCATCGCCCGCGACATCGCCCGCAGCCACGGCGGCGATGTTACACTTGCGCAGAGCAGACTGGGTGGATTGCGAGCCGTGGTGACGGTGCCGCTGTGATTGCGCTCATCTCCGGGCCAGGCCGAGTCTCATGCCCGGGATCCACCTTCCAACCGGCGCCGAGCAAGACGTGAGCTGGATCCCGGTGACGTGCACCGGGATGATTCCTCGATAACGATGGCGTGCCGTTCAGAACAGCCGGCCGCCGTTGGGGATGCCGAGGTCGGGCCGGATGAGTACCACGGCGCCGTCAGCATCGGGGAAGCCGAGGGTCAGGACCTCGGAGAGGAACTTGCCAATCTGACGTGGAGGAAAGTTCACGACCGCCGCCACTTGCCGGCCGACGAGCGACTCCGGCGTGTAATGGACAGTGAGTTGCGCGGAGCTCTTCTTGATGCCGATCTCCGGGCCGAAGTCGATCTTGAGCTTGATGGCGGGTTTACGCGCCTCAGGGTAAGGCTCTGCCTCGACAACAGTGCCGACGCGGATGTCGACTTTCATGAAGTCGTCGTAGGTGATGGTGGATGTCGGCTCGGTCTTCTGCTGCACGGTTCGGCGTCCCCCTCGTAGCACAAGGCATTGTCCGCGCGGACTGATGGACCACGGGAGAGCCTCGTGTCAAATCGGTGGCGCAGCTCAGATGCCGGACCCGGACGTTTCCTCCGGACGCGGCCCAGCGCCGGGCTCGAATGTGGCATCGGCCGGCCGGCGCTTCTGGCGAACGAACGAGCCGAACATGTCCGCGACGCGGCGGATGCCCGACTTCACGTCTTCAATATTGGACAGCGCCCGCTCACCGCGGCGCAGCCGGCGATCGAGGGCTGCCATGGTTCGCGCCAGCCCGGGATCATCATCCTTGAGCCAGGTGCGCAGTACGGAAGCGTAGACGCCGGCAAGGCCGCCCACCTTCATACGCCCGGTCACGCCGCTGGTATCGATGCCCGCCGCCTGCAGCATCCAGTGCTGGGAGGCAAGAAATGCACAGACGAACGCCGGATCGGGAGAGCGCAGGTCTCCTGCGATGGAGCGCATGGCCTGCCTGTACGGCGCCAGCACATCAAAGCGGGTCATCAGGATCTCGAAAACGGCGTCGCGCGGGCTCATACCGCTTTCGCGCTTGGGCGCCTGCCGCAGAACCTCGTCATCGACCGCACGGGTGAACGCGGCGAGGATCCCTGACTTGCTCGAAAACTCCTGCTTGAGATCGACGAGCGTGACACCCGTAGCCTCGGCGATGTCGAGCAGCGTAACGTCGGTCCACGGTCGCTCGGCTGCCAGCTTCATAGCCGCAGCGATGATGCGGCCGCGCAGTGTCGATTGATCCAACATGGCACGCCTCCGTTCCGCCGAAAGACATAAGCGTACGGACGCGCGATTGAAAGGCTGAACGCCGCGGGCTCAGCCGCTCAGCTCGCGGCTTCGCTTGCAGGCGGCCTCGACGGCCCGCGTCAGAAGCGGCTGCAGGCCGTCCTCTGCCATCAGTACGGAGAGCGCGGCCGCCGTCGTGCCGCCGGGTGAGGTCACGTTCTGCCGAAGGACGGCCGGTTCCAATCCCGACTGGCGCAGCAGCTCACCGGCACCCGATACCGTCGCGTCGGCAAGCCGCTTCGCCAGCTCTGGATCGAGGCCGACGGCACGCCCCGCTTCGGCGAGGCATTCCGCAAGCAGGAAGACGTAGGCCGGCCCGGAGCCCGAGACGGCAGTCGCCGCATCTATCAGCGCTTCGTCCTCGACCCAGCCCACCTCGCCGATGGCGGTGAGCAGCGATTGGCAGGTTTCCCGCTGCGCGGCCGAGACGTTGGCGTTGGCGCAGCAGACGGTGATGCCCCGGCCTATCGCGGCCGGTGTATTGGGGATGGAGCGCACCACAGCCGTGCCAGCGGGCAGATGCGCCTCGAAGCTGGCGATCGTCTTGCCTGCAGCGATGGAGAGCACCACCGTTTCAGGGCCGGCCAGCGTTGCCAGCTCGGGAAACACCTGGTCCATCATCTGCGGCTTCACCGCGACGAGAATGACCGCTGGGTGTTCCGGCAAGACGCCGCCCGGCTCCCGGATCTGGATGCCGTGTTTGGCGATGAGCTCCGCGCTTTCGGGCGGCGGGGCCGGGTCCTGCACGATGATCTGAGCCGGGTCGAGGCCACGCTCGAGCCAGCCCGTCAGCATGGCACCACCCATCTTGCCCGCACCGGCCAGCAGCAGCTTGCCTTTAAGGCTCAGTGTCATTGCCTTACCTCGTCGCGGAAACCCGGAGCGCGTGAAGTCGCGAGGTCGCCAGGTCGTGAAATCGTGCGCCTCACCCCACGATCTCGCGAGTTCACGATCTCACGATTTCACCCAAATGCTTAGGCCTGTCCTTCAGTTTAGGCCTGTCCTTCAGTGTGGAACATGGTCGAGACCAGCGCCTCGCGGCTCTCCTTGCCAGCCCACACGACGAATTGGAAGGCTTGATAATAGCGTTCGCAGGCCTCGAGCGCCGCTTTCAGAAGAGCCTCGCACTGCCGCGGCGTCGCCAGAGCGCCGTTCAGCATCAGGCCGTGGCGAAACATGATAAGGCCTTCCTGGGTCCACAGGTCGAAGTGGCCGAGCCAGAGCTGCTCATTGATCTGCGCGATCAGTCGGTAAATCTCGTGCAGCCGGTTTTCAGGCACCTTGAAGTCGAACGCGCAGGCGAGATGCAGCGCCTCGAGATCGTCCCGCCAGTTCAGCGAGACGTGATAATCGGTCCAGCTGCCGGCGACGATGAGGGTCACCTCGTCATCGGCGGTGCGATCACAAGCCCAATCGTGCGCGTGCGCGACCTGCTCGATGATATCGATCGGGTTGGTCATGTGCTCGTAGCCTGCTTCCGCCGATGCCATTCCCAGCCATCCCCCTTTTTGATCCGCCGTGCTTTCGAAGACCTACGCTCTACATCCCCTGATCCTCGCACGGCTCCAGCGCGCCGGTTGGCCAGTTGCGAACCCGGACGAACCGGCTGCTGAGCGGAGCGACCAAATCAGATGCGGGGCACGAGTCGCAAGCTCACCCTCGCATTGTCCACGGCCAAAGTGATCAGTTTCTGGCGAGGCAAGCAAAATCATCCAGACTCTGGATGAACTGTGGGTCAGCCGTTGAAAAACCTGGGGATCTCGGGGGCCGTGACAGGCCGGGCACAACACACGGCTCGACTCACGCGCCGGGGCTCCCCTTGAGCTTTGCCAGCTCCGCTTCGAGCGCCGCCACGCGGGCGGTGAGCCTGTCGTTCTCCTCCCGCGCGCGCTGGGCCATGGCCTTGGCCGCCTCGAACTCGTCGCGGCGCACCACGTCCATGTCGCGCAGGATGCGCTCGCCCTGAGACTTCATGAGCGTCTCGAACTCGCGCCGCATGCCCTGGGCGGCACCGGCGGCGTCCGTCATCAGTTTGGCGAGCTCGTCGAAGAAGCGGTTGGTGGTCTGGGTCATGGGAGAACTGCCGAGTTGGATTCTGTTAGGGTTGCATGTCACTATGGGTGCCGGGGCGCACACGTGCAAGCACATCAGCGCACCGGGTTGACAGCAAGCCATCCCTGCCGCCAACGTCCGCCGCGGCGAACGGCGATGGTGGCCGCGCATTTACCGTGAGACGCAGGCAGTAGATGAGTCCACTCGCGAGCCTTCTCGCAATCCCCTTCCCGAATATCGATCCGGTCGCACTGCAGCTCGGCCCAATTGCCGTCAAGTGGTACGGCCTCGCCTACATGGCCGGACTGCTGCTCGGATGGCTCTACATCCGCCGGCTCATCCGGAATGCGGCCCTCTGGCCGGCCGGCACGCCGCCGTTCAGCCTCGAGAAGACGGACGACCTGCTGTTCTTCATGACGCTCGGCGTCGTCTTGGGCGGCCGGCTCGGGTTCGTGCTCCTCTACGAGCCGATGTACTACCTCGCGCATCCGCTGGAGATCGTGCAGGTCTGGCGCGGCGGCATGTCGTTCCATGGCGCGCTCGTCGGCTGTGGCGTTGCGATAACGATATTCGCGCGCCGGAGCGGGCTGTCGCCATGGTCGGCCATGGACATGTGTGCCGCCGCGGTGCCGATCGGTCTCTTCTTCGGGCGCATCGCCAATTTCATCAACGGCGAGCTGTTCGGCAGGCCTACGGACGTCCCGTGGGGCATGGTGTTCCCCGAAGCGATGTACCAGTACGCGACCATCGAACCGACGCCGCGGCATCCGAGCCAGCTCTATGAAGCGTTCTTCGAGGGACTGGTGCTGTTCCTGGTGCTGCGCTGGATGTCGCACCGGATGGGAGCGCTGAAGAGCCCCGGCCTCGTCTCCGGCGCTTTCATGGTGGGCTACGGGCTCGCGCGGTCCTTCTGTGAGTTCTTCCGGCAGCCGGACCCCCTGCATGCGCTGACCGTCGGCTATCTCACGCCGGGCATCGCCTACTCGATCCCCATGATCCTGCTCGGGATCTATTTCATCCGCTCTGCGAGGTCGCGGCTTTCGCCCTGAGCCGAAGTGAGGGCCTCATGACGTCCGGACAACAGCCCACACCGCTCGCCCTGAAGCTCGAGGAGCGGATCAGGCGAGAGGGACCGTTGCCGGTCTCAGAATACATGCGGGCCTGCCTGGACGATCCGGAGCATGGCTACTACCGCAGCCGGCCAGCGATCGGCGCCGGCGGTGATTTCACGACCGCGCCGGAGATCAGCCAGATTTTCGGCGAGTTGATCGGGATCTGGGCCGCGGTCGCCTGGCGGGCGATGGGCGCGCCCACCGAGGTCGATCTCATCGAGCTGGGGCCGGGGCGGGGCACGATGATGAGCGACGCATTGAGAGCCGCCCGCGTGGTACCCGGTTTTCTTGATGCGGCTCGCGTGCATCTGGTCGAGAGCAATGCCCTCCTCCGCGAGGCTCAGCTTCAGACACTTTCGGCCGTGGCGGAGCGGGTTCCGATCTCATGGCACGAGGCACTTGGCTCCGAGATTGCCGGGGGGCGACCCGCGATCGTGCTGGCAAACGAATTCCTCGATGCCCTGCCCGTCCGGCAGCTTGTTTTCGTCGAGGGCCAATGGCGGGAGCGGTGCGTCGGCCTCGATGGGGACAGCTTCGTGCTTGTGTTCGGTGACCGATCCGAGCCGGAGCACCTGCCCTCGATTCGATCGCCCCGCGATGGCGATATCCTGGAGATCCATCCCGGCTTCGATCACGTCGCGGAAGTGCTCGCGCTATGGTCGTCGCAACCGATGGCCGCCCTCTTCATCGACTATGGTCACACCGAGACCGCATTCGGCGATACGCTGCAGGCCATCAGCCGGCATCGTTACGCATCGATTTTCGAACGGCCGGGCGAAATGGACCTGACCGCTCACGTCGACTTCGCAGCCTTCCGGCGAGCATGCACAGGCCGGGGCCTGCGTTTCGACGGCTCGATAACCCAATCCGAGTTTTTGCTGGCGCTGGGCCTTGCTGAGCGAACCGGTAAGCTGATGTCGGCGGCTCGACCGGACGAGATCGGACTGATAGAGGCAGGGGCGCAACGCATCGCAGACCCGCTCGGTATGGGGGGACGGTTCAAGGCCGCCTGTGTGCGCTCACCCCACGTGCCGGTGCTGCCCCCAATTCCGGCGAACCGCTGAGAAAGGGATTCGAGAGCATGGCTGTCGATGGCGAGATCGTTCGCGCGGATTGCCTGAGCGATGCGGCCGGCATCAGTCACGGGTTCTTCACGCGACAGGGCGGCGTCTCTTCCGGCATCTACGCCGCGCTCAACTGCGGGCTGGGCTCCAAGGACGATCCGGCGCTCGTCAGGGAGAACCGGGCGCGCGTTGCCCGGGCGCTCGGCGCACTGCGCAACGAGGTGATGACCCTCTATCAAATCCACAGCGCCACGGCCCTGGTGGTGGACGCGCCCTTCAGTCCCGGCGAGGTGCGCCGCGCCGACGCGCTCGTCACCCGCACGCCGGGGATCGTCATCGGTGCGATGGCAGCCGATTGCACGCCGGTTCTGTTCGCCGATCCGCAGGCACGCGTCATAGCGGCCGCTCACGCCGGGTGGCGCGGCGCGCTCGGTGGCATCCTGGAATCGACCATCGAAGCCATGGCCGGTATCGGGGCGGAGCGAAGCCGCATCCGCGCCGCCATCGGACCATGTATCAATCAGCCCAACTACGAAGTCGGACCCGAGTTCGAGGCCGAGTTCCTGGGCGCCGACCCGGGGAATGAGCGGTTCTTCGCGCCGGGCGCAACTGGCGCGCGCAACCACTTCGATTTGCCCGGATACGTGGAGCACCGCCTTTCCCGCGCGGGCCTGTCGGTCGTCGAACGGCGCTCGCTGTGCACTTACGACAACGAATCACTCTTCTTCAGCTATCGCCGTGCAACGCATCGCAAAGAACCCGATTACGGCCGCCAAATCTCCGCCATTGTCTTGACTTAGCCCTTCATCCACAGAAATCACCGGCCAGTTCGGGGACTATGGGGCACTACGCGGCCTGCTGAGGGGCAAACGATCTGGACGCCTCGCAAGTCAGGAGTTACAGGATCTGACTCTAAGGGTACCGGATTCTCTACTTCAGGCCGCAGGGTTGGTACGTCGGCTGCCGGTTGAAACAGCGGGATATAAGAGGGGGACGTCAACGTGACGACCATCCATGCTGCTGCGGCGTCGCACCTTGTCAGACGGCTTGCGTTCGCGGCGCTGGCGATTTTCGCCGCGGGCCTTGGCGCCTGCAGCTCGAACAACAGTCTACTTGGAAGCTCGGGAGATGGCTCGCAGCTGCTGTCACAGCAGACCGTGCAGCCTGCCCCGGCCCCGTCACAAATCGCAATCGCGCCTGTCATTGGCGCGCCTGAGTCGGTCGGCAAGCAGCTCGTCACGCAGCTGACCCAGGATCTGGAGCAGAAGAACGTCGCGGTTGCCAAGGCGCCGACCGACCGGGCCGACTTCACCCTGCGCGGCTACATCGTCGCCGCGAAAGAGAAGAACGGCACGAAGGTTTCGTACATTTGGGATGTGACGGACCCGACCGGACAGCGCGTCAACCGCATTACCGGCGAGGAGGTTGCGGGCAAGACGGATTCGCGCGATCCGTGGACCGCCATCACGCCGCAAGTCATGCAGTCCATCACCAGCAAGACGGCAACCTCGCTTGGCACCTGGATCCAGTCCGCGACCGCGGTGGCGAGCAGCTCCGGAACCGCCGGTCAGCAGGTTCAGACTGCAGCCCTGCCCGGCTCGAGCGCGCAGCCCGCACCTGCACCGGCCCAAGCCCCCGCTGCAACAGCCAGCATCAGCAGCGGCGGCTCCATCACGGCCATGGTGCCCTCCGTCACAGGTGCGCCGGGTGACGGTTCGGTTTCTCTCACCAGCGCCCTGCAGCGGGAGCTGTCGCGTAGCGGCGTCGCGCTGGCTGACAGCCCGACGGGCAACACCTACCGGGTCGAGGGGCGCGTCAAGCTCGGCGCCAATCAGAATGGCAAGCAGCCCATCCAGATCGATTGGCACGTAAAGGATCCGCAGGGCAAGCAGCTGGGTACGGTCTCGCAGAAGAACGAGATTCCCGCGGGCTCACTCGATGGCCAATGGGGCAAGGTGGCCGATGCCGCTGCCTCCGCCGCGGCCCAGGGTATCCTCAAGCTCCTGCCCAACAAGGGCGTCAATTAAGCCGCAGCCGCCCCGCTTCACATTGCCGTCACAAAAGCAAGGCCCGGACGTTTACACGTTCGGGCCTGCTTGCTAGAAGCCGCCTCGGCGGGACAAGCGTGGTGGCTACAATGAACGATGCTGGCCGGAAGGACTACTTTGACGGGCTGAAGATCAAGCTCGTTGCAGGCAACAGCAATCGGCCACTCACTGAAGAGATCAGCTCGGTTCTGCGCGTGCCCCTGACCAAGGGGGTCTGCCGCCGCTTTGCCGACATGGAGATCTTCGTCGAGGTGCAGGAGAACGTCCGCGGAGAGGACGTCTACGTCCTGCAATCGACCTCGTTCCCGGCGAATGACAACCTGATGGAGCTGCTGATCCTGATCGACGCGCTGAAGCGGGCGTCGGCACGGCGCATCACGGCAGTCATCCCCTACTACGGTTACGCGCGCCAGGACCGCAAGCCCGGTCCCCGCACGCCGATCTCTGCCAAGCTTGTCGCCAACCTCATCGAGCGCGCCGGGGCCAACCGCGTCATGACGCTCGATCTGCACGCCGGCCAGATCCAGGGCTTCTTCGATATACCGACCGACAACCTGTTCGCGGCGCCCGTCATGGTGCGCGATATCAAGGAGCGGTTCGAGCTCGACAACCTGATGGTCGTGTCGCCGGACGTGGGCGGTGTCGTTCGCGCCCGCGCCCTCGCCAAGCGGATCGGCGCCCCGATCGCCATCTGCGACAAGCGGCGCGAGCGTCCAGGCGAGAGCGAGGTGATGAACGTCATCGGTGACGTCACGGGAAAGCGCTGCATCCTCGTGGATGACATCGTCGACAGCGGTGGCACACTCTGCAACGCGGCAGAGGCCCTGCTTCAGAAGGGTGCTATCGAGGTCATGGCCTACATCACGCACGGTGTGCTGTCTGGCGGCGCGGTGGCCCGCATCCAGAACTCGAGCCTCAAGTCCCTCGTCATCACCAACTCGATCGAGCCGACGGAGGCCGTAAAGGCGTCGAAGAACATCCGCGTGCTCTCCATTGCGCCGCTCATCGCCGAGGCCATCGCCCGCACCTCGCGGGAGGAGAGCGTTTCCAGCCTGTTCTACTGACGGCCACGCCGCCGCCCTCCTGCCGAACGGGAGAGCTGACGTCAGATCAGGCTATACCATACTTGCGAATGTCATCTATCGCTCGACCGGCTCACGGATTTGTGCTTTCCCCATTGCCAGCCGGCGGAGCTTCGCCCCGGCCGAAAATCAGCGGGAGGAGAGGTGATGGGCGATTACCTGGGCTGGATCATCCTTGGCGTAATCGTGCTGTTCGCGCTGTACGGCGTCAGCGTCTACAACGGGCTCGTCACACTGCGGCAGCGCTGCCGGCAGGCGTTCTCGGACATCGACGTGCAGCTCAAGCAGCGCCACGACCTCGTCCCGAACCTGGTCGAAACCGTCAAAGGCTATGCCAGCCATGAGCGGGAAACGCTCGACGCCGTGATCAGGGCCAGGAACGCTGCCATTGCCGCGCACGGCCCAGCCGCTCAGGCCCAGGCGGAAGGCGCGCTGCAGGGCGCCCTGCGGCAGTTGTTCGCGCTCGCCGAGGCCTATCCCGACCTCAAGGCCAATACCAATTTCCAGCAGTTGCAGCTCGAGCTGGCCGATCTCGAGAACAAGATTGCGGCCGCACGCCGGTTCTTCAACAACGCGGCGGCCGAGTACAACGCCACACGTGAGAGCTTCCCCGCGGTTCTCTTCGCCGGCTCGATGGGCTTCGGGCCGCAGGAGTTCTTCAATCTGGAGGAAGGCGAGCGCGCAGCGGTGAGAACGGCTCCCGAGGTGAAGTTCTGAGCAGCTCGCCCTCGCGGGAGGCGGAGACGGCCCCATGTTCCGTGCCTACGGGCTCTATACCCACATCCGCGCCAACCGCATCCGCTCGGTGCTGCTGCTCGTCGGATTCGTAGCGCTGCTGCACGCGCTGCTGTTCTCGATCCTGCTGCTCGTCAATGCGTTCGGCGGCGGCGATTTCGAGGACATCGTGGCCCGCGCCGCCGACCAGTTCGCCGGCTCCTGGCCGGTGGCGATGCTGGCAGCAGGCGTCTGGTTCCTCGTCTCCTGGCTCTTTCATCAGCGCCTCATCAGCTATGCGACCGGGGCCCACGGCATCTCGCGCAGGGAGGCGCCCAAGCTCTACAATGTGCTCGAGAACCTCTGCATCTCCCGCGGCATCCCGATGCCCGCCCTGCAGATCATCGAAACCCCGGCCCTTAACGCCTACGCGGCCGGACTGAAGGAGGGCGAGTACACCATCGCGGTGACGCGCGGGTTGATGGAAACCCTCTCCGACGACGAGCTGGAGGCCGTCCTCGGCCACGAGCTGACCCACATTCGCAACCGCGACACCCAGCTCATGGTCATCGCCATCATCTTCGCCGGCATCTTCGCCTTCGTCGCCGACGTGGTGATCCGGAGCTGGCGCTTTCCCTACGGTGTCTGGCCTCGCGGCGGCGGACAACGCCACGGCCGCGGAGGGCGGGATGGTGGCGGCGGCGGAGCGGCGCTTGCGATCCTCATCGCCATCGCCATCGTCCTCATCTCGTGGGGCCTGTCGACGCTCATCCGCTTCGCGCTGTCCCGCTCCCGCGAGTATCTTGCCGACGCCGGCTCCGTCGAGCTGACCAAGAACCCTGACGCCATGATCCGGGCCCTGCGCAAGATCGAGCAGAACGCCAGGTTCGACGTGCCGACCCGGATGGAGGCTTTCTTCATTGAAAACCCGCTCGGCGGCAGCAGCGCCAGCCTGCTGTCGACGCATCCCTCGATCGCGGACCGAGTGGCGGCGCTCCGGCGTTATGCGGGTGAAACCTGAATCACAGTGGACAGGCGAGGCGGCAACACCGGCCGCCCCTCCCATCAGCGCTCATGGCCGCGCTTCGAGGATCAGGTTGAATGGCGTTTCGGCGGCACGCCGGAACCTGCCGAAGCCGCCGGCCTCGGCGACTTCGCGCAGCCGCGTCTCACCGGCTTGGGCTCCCAATGCGGCGCCCACCTCCTGATCGAGCGACGTCGGCACGCAAACGAGCGTCGACGCCGCGTAATAGAGGCGGCCGACAGGATTGAGGTTGTCCTCGAGCCTGTCGTGGGCAAACGGCTCCACGATCATCCAGCTACCATCGGGCTTCAACGACCTTCGCACGTGTTTCGCCGCTCCTACGGGATCGCCCATGTCGTGCAGGCAATCGAAGCACGTCACGAGATCGTATTTCTCTCCCGGATACTCTTTTGCGGAAGCAACATCGAAGCGAACATTCCCGCCAGCACCGTGCTCCTTAGCATGCTTCCTGGCGTCCTCGATCGACGCCCGATGGAAGTCGAAACCGATGAACTCCGAATTGGGGAAAGCCTTGGCCATCATCAAGGTGGAATACCCGTGGCCGCAGCCGACGTCCGCGACTCGTGCGCCGAGCTCGAGCTTCTCCACAACGCCGTCCAGTGCGGGCAGCCATCTGTCGACGATGTTCGCCTGATAGCCGGGCCGGAAGAACTGCGCGATGGCGCAGAAAAGGCATCCCGTTCGGTTGTTCCACCCGACGCCACCACCATTTTTGAAGGCAGCCTGAATTTTTGGCGTATCCTCCGAGTAGGCCGCAGCGGCTTCGAAAGCATCCGCCAGATAGACTGGACTGTTCTTGTCCGCGAGCACGGCCGCCTGCTCTGGCGAAATTGCAAAGCGTTCGGTTTCGGGATCATAGGTGACGTAATTCGATGCCGCGTGGTGTGCCAGCCATTCGCGAACATACCGCTCCTCCAGGCCCGCGGTGTCGGCCAAGGCGGCAGAGGTCATGGGACCACGAGACAGCATCGTCTGGTAAAGGCCGAGTGACATCCCGATTCGAACCAAGCCGATACTGAAGGCGCCGCCGAGATCGTTCAGCAGCTGGTCGACGAGATCTTTAAGCTTCGCTTCGTTCACGATCATCTCCTTCTCGGATTCGAAATTGCGTCGCGCCACCCAACCGCATGGCAGAGTTCCACAGGTAACTGCCGCCGCGGAGCTGGTCGTTGCAGCGTGACGTCAACGTTATGGCACTGGGTCGGAGGTTTCCTCTATGATCCGGGTGCCGGAAGCCTTGATCGAAACGCCGATTCCGATTCTGTTCCGAGGACCGCGCGCGATGGATGCCCTTTCGGACGTCTTGCGGGTTATGCGCCTCAAAGGAGGCGTGTTTCTGCGCGGTGAATTTTCTGAGCCTTGGTGCATATCATCGAAGGTCGAGCCGCAATCCTGCGCCACCTTTCTCGGCGAGACGGCCCACATCATCCCGTATCATTTCGTTACTGAAGGGCGAATGAGCGTTCGTCTGCCGGATGGGAGCGTGCTCGACATCAGCCCCGGCGAATCCATCATGTTTCCTCATAACGATTTGCACGTAATGGGCAGCGATCTCGAGCTGCAGCCGATTGACAGCCTGGAGCTTGTCCAACAATCCGCGTCAGGCGGGCTCTCCTCCATAAACCTCGGCGAGAACGGTAAGAAAACGAAGATCATTTGCGGATTCCTCGGAGCCGAGGATATCCGCGGTAACCCCGTCGTGAGCGCACTCCCGGCGGCTTTGCGACTGCCTGGGCTTGACGGCAGCAGGGGCGCTTGGGTCCGTCTCACCTTTCACCATGCAGCCGAGCAGATCGCAAACGGCCATCTGGGCTCAGAAGCCCTTATGGGCAAAGTCTCCGAATTGCTTTTCCTCGAGGCCATTCAGCGTTACGCCGAATCGTTGCCCGATGGCCATTCGAGTTGGCTGGGTGCGCTGAGAGATCCGTACGTATCGCGCGCGATGGCATTGCTCCACAAACGCGTTGGTGATTGTTGGACGATGGGCGCCCTTGCGAAAGAGGTGGGTCTTTCCCGCTCGGCTCTCGCGGAACGCTTCTGCAAGCTTATTGGCATGCCGCCGATGCAGTATCTCGCGAGCTGGCGTATTCACGTGGCCGCACACGAGCTCGTCAATAGCCACAAATCCATTTTGCAGGTCGCGCAGGAGGTCGGCTACGAATCCGAGGCCTCGTTCACGCGAGCGTTCAAGCGCCTCATGTCCGCACCACCTGCGACGTGGCGTCGAAGCCGGATATGATCATGCGGTCCCATGAACGCTCTCCGATCGATTGATCAGACGCTTTCGAGCGACTTGATCATAAGGTGGGACGTTGCCACCCCGCTGTATCCGATGCTTTCGTAGAACCGGCGCGCATCCGCTCGGTCGATCCGCGTGTGCAAGGCCATTTCCTCCAAACCCCTGTATCGAGCCCAGGACTCGGCGGCACTCATTAGAAGCTTGCCTATGCCCAGTCTGCGCGCGTCGCTCCGAACCACCAACGCCTGCAACACCGCTTGGCAGGGACGCTCCAGCGCCGGCCGTTCGTCCGCGTGGACGAATCCGTTCACTCTGCCGTCGACTTCGGCAACTGCAGCGAAGTGCGTGTCGCTAGCCAATATGCGCTCGAGCCGTCTCGTAACCTCGCCAATGGGCACGGCATAGCCCAGCTGCTCCAGCAGCTCACTCACATCATCATCGTCGTCCTGTCGCAGCCGGCGGATCTGCATGCTTCCTGCGTTCGTTGGCCATGACCTCTCGTTCAAAGTCGTCCAATGTTCCAGCACGCAAACCAGTAGCAATCAACGGCGCAGTGGAGTCCGGCATAAAGCTTATTGACGGAAACTGAGACTCGTGAACAGGGATCGCGGCCGCGGAGGCACCGGGAGGGGGATTGTAATGCCGAGCGCCGTTGCAGAGAGAGCCGCCACACGCGACCGCTGGATCGCAGTTTACATCGGCGCCTTGTCCGTCGTCCTCGCAATATGTGCGCTCGGCGGCGACAACGCCGCCAAGGACGCCAGCAGCAAGAACATCGAAGCCGCGAACACGTGGGCCTGGTTCCAGGCCAAGAACATGCGCCGCGATGCCATCCGGCTCCAGATCAGCGAGCTCGAGCTGCTCCTTGCGACCCATTCTGATCTCAACGAGCAGGCCCGGACGGCGATCAGCGACCGGATTACCGCCTACCGAAATCAAGACGCTCTGCTGACCAGCGAACCTGAAACGGGTGAAGGTCTCGACGAGCTTTTCACCAGGGGCAAGGCCCTCGAAGCCGAGCGCGACCTCGCCCGCAAGCAGGACCCCTTCTTCGACCACGGACAGGCCCTGCTGCAGATCGCCATCGTGCTCGCCTCCGTCGCGATCGTCTCCGGCGGCCGCCTGGCGCTGACGATGAGCGGCGTGCTCGGGCTCGCGGGCACGGCGCTTACGG
>JAWLCO010000013.1:0-49410 GCA_041687075.1 Hyphomicrobiaceae bacterium
GCAGCCCTACGTGCGCGTGGCGCCGGACTGGCATGACGACCCGGTCTACATCGACGCCCTGGCGCGCTCGATGGAGGCGCACCTGGGTCAGATCGACTTCAAGCCGGAGGCCGTCATTGCGACGTTCCACGGCATGCCGGAGAAGTACGTCCATAAGGGCGACCCCTATTACGACCAATGCCAGACGACCTCGCGTCTGCTACGCGAAAAGCTCGGCTGGCCGGAGGAGGCATGGCACACCACCTTCCAGTCGCGCTTCGGCAATGACGTGTGGCTGCAGCCCTATACGGACGAGACCGTGAAACGGCTCGCCCAGTCCGGCGTAAAGCGCCTGCTTGTCATCGCGCCCGGCTTCACGGCCGACTGCCTGGAGACCCTTGAGGAGCTCGAAGTCGAGAATCGCGAGATCTTCATGCACAACGGCGGCGAGCAGTTCGCCTACGTGCCGGCGCTCAACGAGAGCCCGGACGGCATGCGCATTATCGAGCACGTGGTGCGGCGCGAGCTGATGGGTTGGGTGTGACGCCGGCCTAAACGAGCTCGCCACGGAGCAGCCGCGGCACCTCGCCGGAGAGACCGGCCGCCTCGGAGACGAACGCGCGTTTCAACGCCGGGATGCGATCGACGAGCGCCAGCCCGGCCTCGCGGGCCGAGCGGACCAATGTGGCGTCGGTCGAGAACAATCGGTTCAGCGCATCGAAAGTCGCAGCGGACAAGCCCGAATCGAACCGCCGCCACGTCTCATAGCGCTCCAGCACGCTGGTATCACCCGGCAGCAGACCGATCCGCACTGCGTCGGCGACCGCCTCCGTCAGCGCGGCGACGTCCCGGAACGCCAGATTGAGGCCCTGGCCGGCAATGGGGTGGACGCCGTGGGCCGCATCCCCGACCAGCGCGAAACGTGGCGCCACATACCGGCGGGCAAGGTGCATCTCCAGCGGCCAGGATGCGCGCGGGCCTGAAAGCTTGAGGCTGCCGTATCGTCCGGCGAAGCGACGGTCGACCTCGGCCAGAAAGGCATCGTCATCATAGGCGAGGATGTCTCGCGCACGGGCCGCGTCCTCCGACCACGTGATGCACGACCGGTTTCCCCTGAGCGGCAGAATGGCGAACGGCCCACCGGGCAGGAAGTGCTGGATGGCTCGGCCCTTGTGCGGCAGCTCATGCTCGACCTGGGTGACGATGCCGATCTGATCGTAGCTCCAGCCGACACACTTGATTCCGGCTGCCTCACGCAAACGTGACCGCCGCCCGTCCGCAGCGACGAGAAGACCCGTTTCGATGCTCCGTCCGTCCGCGAGGTGGACGCCGATGAACGGGTCCCCATCCGTGAACCCCGTCGCCTCGGCCGGCCGGAGACGCTGAATCGCGGGCTCTGCCTCCACTGCCTTTTCCAGCGCCGCAGCGAGGGCCTGGTTGGGCAGAATACATGAGGCTGGTTCGCCGTTGTCGAGCGTGTTGTCGTAGGTGAGCAGAACCGGCCGTACGCCTGCCTCGAGCGGGCTGTCCGTCAGCAGGATTTCCAGGACATCCTGCGCCTCGTCCTGCACCATCGGCCAGACGCCGAGCGCCTCCAGCATGTGCCGCGGCCCGGCCGAAATCGCAGACGCACGCACGTCGCGCTGACCGGTCGGCGCGCTCAGCCGGTCGATGACCGTGATCGAAACGTCCGGACCCAACGTCTTGGCAAGCGCTAATGCGAGGGTCAGGCCGGCGTAGCTGCCGCCGGATATGACGATGTCGGCTTTAAGAATTTCCATACTTGAAGGTGCCAGCAGAACGCGTCCTCATGACAGCACAAAATCGGAATGCATCTTGAGCTCCGGGCGGACTCCTCGGTGCCCCAGGGTTGCTAGCATCACCTTAACACCTTCCCGCCGCACGAACTTGAATGCAGGCACGAAGTCACTGTCACCTGTGACGACCACTACCGCACTCACTAGCTCGCGTAAGGCCAAGCGAGCCATGTCCAACCCGATGCGGAGATCGACGCCCTTTTGCTGGATATCAAGATCAAAATCCGCGTCCGTGAGTTCTCGCGGCGCTCTCTTCAGATCATTGATGGTCCTCGGCTTCAGCTTCCAGCAGTCCCGAGAAAGCCTGGTTTCGCCCATCCGAAGCGCAAAGCTAGGCTTCATAACAAGCACGTCATAAAGACTTTGTGAATGCCTGTAGCGGCGCGTCGAAGCCAAGTTGTGCTTAGCCCTGGATATGGGCAGCTTTATTGATTCGTCCGATGGTGGCGCATCGTAGTAGTATATTCTCAATAGTTCGTAATTCTTCAAATGCGGGTAAACCTTGATCTCTTCACAGAGTTCAACAATGTCATCGGCCGTGGCGAAGTCTCTTTTTCTTTGAAAAATCTTCTTTGTCACGAATCCGCCGTCCAACATAATGGCGTAGCGTGAACGCAATCTGCGCCCCCAAACGAAATGGAGCCAGTCCACCCCAAGCAGCGCTTCGCGCTGCCTTTAGGATAGGCTGGCTCGCTGGTTTATCCCGTTGCTGAGAGCCTGACTCACCCTCAGGCGACAACTTTAACGTAGGTCCGCGAATCGGAAATGTCAATATTCACTTGACAAACCTACTGAGATCGAGTCCGCAGACTCGATTCCCAAATGCATTATCAAACTGGGGCTCGATCGGCCAAGGTGCTCCGCAGTCTTGATATCACGCCACCGCCCAGCGCGAGGTTTCCATGCCCTCCGAAAGAGTCAAGCCAGAGTCGGCACTTTCCGCGGTTCTGTCCATACTGGACCTGGAGCAGCTTGAACAGAACCTGTTCCGCGGCCAGAGCCCGCGGCAGGGCTGGCAGCGGGTGTATGGCGGACAGGTTCTGGGGCAGGCGCTCGTGGCCGCGGTCCGCACCGTAGCAGAGGCGCGTACGGCACACTCCATGCATGGCTATTTCCTGCTTCCCGGTGACCCCTCACACCCCATCGTCTACGAGGTCGAGCGCATCCGCGACGGCTCGAGCTTCACAACGCGCCGCGTAAAGGCCATCCAGCACGGCCGCGCGATCTTCTCCATGAGCGTGTCGTTTCACAAGGAAGAAGCCGGCTTCGAGCATCACAGCCAGATGCCGGACGTGCCGCCTCCGGAGGATCTGCCGAACGAACAGGAGCTGCAGAGACTGCTTGTGACGCAGCTGCCCGAGAACATACGCTCATACTGGGAGCGCGAGCGGCCCATCGAGATGCGGCCCGCCGATATCACGCGCTACGTGAAGCGCGAGAAGGCGCCGCCCGTTCAGTATATCTGGATGCGGGCCAACGGCACCCTGCCGGATGACCCCAAGCTGCATCAATGCGTGCTGGCCTATGCCTCCGATTTCACGCTGCTCGACACGGCCCTGATCGCTCACGGCAAGCTGCTGTTCGACAAGGACATCCAGCTCGCGAGCCTGGACCACGCCCTGTGGCTGCACCGTCCGTTCCGCGCCGACGAGTGGCTGCTCTATGCGCAGGACAGCCCTTCGGCCCATGGCGCGCGCGGTTTCTGCCGGGGCAGCGTTTATACGCGCGATGGCGTTCTGGTGGCATCGGTGGCGCAGGAAGGGCTTGTCCGTCAGCGCGGCACCAGGTACGTGGTCAGTTAGCAGGCAAACCCGCTCATTTGCCGAATTTTTTGGCAACGCTCCGGCTCCACCTCCCTGTTATCGCGCCGCAGGCTGCACAATCCATCAGCAGTTTCATGGACTTACCGACGCGTTAGGCAACTGGCACGCGTCTTGACTCTCTTCGGGATGAGCCACTGCCCCGCGGGCGGAGGCTCTCGAGGTCCGGAAACCCCGGGCTCCGGTGAAACCAACCGAGAGGGTCGCCGAAATGAAGCTCGTCTCCGCCGTCATCAAGCCCTTCAAGCTGGAGGAGGTCCGCGCCGCGCTCACCGACCTCGGCTACCAGGGCATGACCGTGACCGAGGTGAAGGGGTACGGCCGCCAGAAAGGCCATACCGAGATCTATCGTGGCGCCGAATACGCCGTGAACTTCCTGCCAAAGCTGAAGATCGAGGCCGTCATCCCCGACGGAGAGGTCGATCGCGCCGTCGAAGCCATCATGCGCGCCGCCAAAACCGGCCAGATCGGTGACGGCAAGATCTTCGTCTCGACCGTCGAGCACGCCGTCCGCATCCGGACCGGAGAAACCGACGACGACGCTCTCTAGTGCCGCCGCTCTCCGTGTCACCCGCTCGCCAGCACAAACTTCGTCCAACAAGAAGGAACTCCGTAAGATGACGTTCAACAGACTTTTGCGCAGGGCTGGAAGCGTCGCGCTCGCGACGGCGCTCACGGCGTTGCCGGCGCTCGCACAGGATCCGGCAGCTACTGCACCCGAGCCGACACCAACGCTCGACAGCGGCGACACGGCCTGGATGCTGACCTCCACCGTCCTCGTTCTGATGATGACAATCCCTGGCCTTGCACTCTTCTACGGCGGGATGGTGCGGAAGAAGAACGTCCTTGCCACGGTGATGCAGAGCTTTGCGGCAGCCTGCCTGATGAACGTGCTCTGGATGGTGATCGGCTACTCGATCGCCTTCGGCGACGGTGGCGCACTCAACGCGTATATGGGTGGGCTGGAGAAAATGTTCCTGGCCCACCTTACCAAGGATGCGCTGTCGGGAACGATCCCCGAGTCCGTCTTCATGACCTTCCAGATGACGTTCGCCATCATCACGCCGGCGCTGATCTGTGGCGCCGTAGCGGATCGGATGAAGTTCTCCAGCCTGCTGGTGTTCCTGACGCTGTGGCTGATCCTCGTCTACGCCCCCGTCTGCCACTGGGTGTGGGGCGGCGGCTTTCTCGGATCTGACGGCGTGCTCGACTTCGCCGGTGGCACGGTGGTGCACATCAACTCAGGCGTCGCGGGTCTCGTCTGCGCGATCGTCCTCGGCCGGCGCGAAGGCTACGGCACGGAGAACATGGCGCCGCACAACCTGGTACTCACGGTGATCGGCGCGTCGCTGCTGTGGGTCGGCTGGTTCGGCTTCAATGCGGGCTCGGCCGCGGCGGCCAATGATTCAGCGGGCATGGCCATGGCCGTGACGCAGATCTGCACGGCTGCCGCCGCTCTGGCCTGGATGTTCGCGGAATGGATCATTCATCGCAAGCCTAGCGTGCTTGGCATCGCGTCGGGCGCGATTGCCGGGCTCGTCGCGATCACGCCGGCCGCCGGGTTCGTCGCTCCCATGGGCGCGCTCTTCATCGGCATCGCCGCGGGCGTGATCTGCTTCATCGCCTCGACGATGGTCAAGCGGGCCCTCGGCTACGATGACAGCCTCGATGTGTTCGGCATCCACGGCGTCGGCGGCATCGTGGGTGCTGTTCTGACCGGCGTCTTCGCGGTCGAGGCCATCGGCGGCACCCCTGGCCTTCTCGAAGGCAATGCCGCGCAGGTGCCGCTGCAGGTCTACGGCATCATCGCCACCATCGTCTGGTGTGCCGTCGCCACCTTCGTGATCCTGATGGTTGTGAAGGCCATCATGGGCCTGCGGGTGGACAAGACGACGGAGATCGAGGGCCTCGACATCAACCTGCACGGCGAGGTCGTGCAGTAGCTGCCACGGGCCAATCTACTCCTCTCTCTAGACCAACTCGGCCCGGACTGCTCGCCCGGGCCCTTTTCTTTCAGCGTATGTGTCTCGATCTCGGCGGCGGTGTGCCGGGGCGGACCCAAGGTGCGATGCGCACGGTGGTGCCCGGCTGAAGCTTCTTCAGAAGCCGCAGAAGGTCTGTCCGCTTGAAGGCAATGCAGCCGGCCGTTGGCGGATACCCAGGTCTCGCGCAATGGATGAATACGGCACTGCCGCCGCCCTGGACCCGCGGCCGCTCGTTGTGATCGAGCACGACGACCACGTCATAGAGATGATCTTCACGCCACATGCGCTCCGCACTGGCGGGGTAGGGATGCTTGACTTTCCGATTGTAGTTGCGATCGCCGACCGCATCGCACCAGCCGTCGTCCGGCTTGAGCGGTGTCATCGGCACCCGGGTTGCCGGCCGCAACAGGCGATCCGGACGGTAGAAGGCGCGGCGAACCTTGAAGGCGCCGACCGGCGTCGCCCCATCACCTTCGCGCTTGATGCTGCGCCGTCCCGACCGTCCGAGGGCACACTGCAGCCGGAGTCCGCCGATGCTCGCCCAGCCGCGGGTCGACTGCATCGACCGCGCCGTGACACGAAGCTCGTCCGCCTGCTCGAGGCCGTTCCGCCTCGCCTCACAGGGGGTTCTCGTACTGACCCTAGACACTGTTTCGTCAGCCTCTCCAGTGATACATTGTTCACCAAACCATCAAGATCGGGGAGCAAGACCGAATGAGTGCGCCACGCAAGATTCTCATCGTCGATGACGACGAGGACCTTCGTGAGTCCCTGCGGGATCAGCTCGCCCTCCACGATGAGTTCGAGGTCGAGACGGTGCCCACAGCGTCCTCCGGGATGGAGCTCGCGCGCAATGACCGCGTCGATCTGCTGATCCTCGATGTCGGTTTGCCCGACATGGACGGCCGCGAGGCATGCAAGGTTCTGCGCAAGGCGGGATTCAAGGCGCCTATCATCATGCTGACCGGCAACGACTCGGATGCCGACACCATCCTGGGCCTCGATGCCGGCGCCAATGACTATATCACGAAGCCGTTCAAATTCGCCGTGCTGCTGGCGCGCATCCGGGCGCAGCTTCGCCAGCATGAGCAGAGCGAGGATGCCGTCTTCAGCATCGGAAAGTACACTTTCAAGCCAGCCTCCAAGCTGCTCATCGACGAGAAGGGCTCGAAGATCCGCCTGACCGAGAAGGAAACCTCCATTCTCAAGTACCTGTACCGGGCCGGCGAGAAGGTCGTGACCCGGGACGTCCTTCTGCTGGAGGTCTGGGGCTACAATACCGGCGTGACGACACATACACTCGAAACGCACATATATCGGCTGCGGCAAAAAATCGAGCGCGACCCCTCGAATGCCGAGCTTCTGGTCACCGAAACTGGTGGTTACAAGCTGATTCCGTAATCATCGCCGGAACATCTTGCTCCCGCGAAGAAAAGCGGCCTGCGAATCTGTCATGATACGCAGGTTGTCCAGAGGGTCATCCACACCGGCCTTTACCAGAGCGCGCGAATCGTCTGTTCTCTGCCTGCGCTAAATCGGCACCTGTTCCACGCTGATCACCATCCACGCCGACGCGCTGCACGGGGGAGAGCAGATCATGTCCATCGGGTCGCTTGTCGAGCCGCTGCAGCGTGTGGCGATTTTTCAAGGGTTGGGGCCGAGCCAGCTCAGCGAGATCGCCCGCCGGGCAGAGCGGGTCCAATACAAGCCCGGAGAGATCCTTATCAGCGAGGGCACGCCGGGAGATGCGGCTTACCTGATCGTCTCCGGCACAGCGAAGCGCACCGCCGGACCCGGAGCTGGAGACAGCAACCTTGGTCCCGGTACGCTCCTCGGCGAGATGGCCATGCTGGTGGAGACGGATTACTCATCCACTGTCGTGTGCGAAGAGCCCGTTAGAGCGCTCAAGATTACACGCGAGCACCTGCTCGAGCAGATGAGCACCGATATCAGCCTCGCCGATCACTTTCTCGCCGAGCTATCGGGCCGTCTGAAGCAGCTCGCCGTCGAGCTGCGCAATATTGACGACACCCTGGCTGCTGTAGAAACGCCGAAACCCCACGCCATCCGCCCGGCAGCTCTGGCCTTGGAGGCTCCGCCGCAGCCGGGTGCACCGCACTGAAACCACCCGCCCAGCGCTCAGGCGAGCCTGCTATCGGCGCTCAGTTCAAATGAAAAGCGCCCAACTCCGGGGGGAGGAGTTGGGCGCAAGGAGCGCTATCAGCGCCTGGCGTCGGGAGGGACTCCGACGCCACAGGCAGCGTCTTCGGCTAGACGGGGGGCACTACCGATACAGGGTGACGCCGCCTGTCGGTTCCTAGTTAAGCTTAATGCGTACGAATTCAATAGAGGGACTCTCGCCACCTCACGAAAACGTGATCGGCACACCCTCTATTCTGAACAACTTCCATTTGCCCGCGGCGAACACTCCACAGGCTGCCAGCTACTGCTGGAACCTCTTCAGCGTGATATTCTCCCGCTTGAACAGGTCCGGATCGAGATCCTCGGTCGTGACCAGATTCGACAGCTGCACCCGCGTCTCCAGCCCCTGGGCGTCTATCGTCACCCACTCCTTGAGGGCCAGCTCCGGCTCCTTCGTCAGAAACAGGGTTATGCGACCCGGTGCATCCGGGTCCTTGTCCTGCAACGTGATGAGGATCACGTCCGCGGCTTCCTGAACGTCGAGGATATGCGCATCGCGCATGAGGTCGACGTCTTCACGCAGCAGGAGCCTGAACGGCGTGTTATCAAGCTCGTAGACGTCCTCGGTATTGAGGTCGTGATCCTGGATGGCGAGCCAGCGGCCATCCGAGATGATGACCTTGAGACTTGGCGCACCATAATCGAACCGGAAGCGCCCGGGCTTCTTCACGAAGAATTTGCCCCGCATCTGCTTCCGGTCAGGGTCCGTCTGCAGGAAGGCGCCCTTGAGGTTCTCCAGATCGTTGAAGTAGCCGCTCACCTTCTGGATTGCGGCGGCCTGCTCCTCGGTGAAGTGCGGCGCGTTCGGGTCAGTGGGATTGACCGTGCCGGCCCAATCCGGGTTGGCGGTTTCTGCCGTTTCCGGCTGAGGCGCGGCCTGGGCCTGCTGTGCCAGAGCCGGGCTGTCCATGGCCGCAACCAGTGCGAGCAAGCAGGCGGCACCTGCCGCGGCTACTGCTGATTTCGCGCGCATCCCGCCCCCTGAAATCTGGCCGAGGCCTCTTGTTGATGATCGATTGTCGCAACATTGAGACCAGATGTGGGCAATCTAGACCTCGACCATAATTGCTCAAGCGTCTGTGGCCGCTGGGTTGTGGATGAACGGCTTGCGGCAGCGCGCTCAAGCGGCCGACGAAGCGATGGAGCCGCCCGCGATCAGGATTTCGCGCTTACCCGTGGCATTGGCCGGGCTGATGATGCCGTCCTGCTCCATGCGCTCGATCAGGTCGGCTGCCCGGTTATAGCCGATCGAAAGCCGGCGCTGCAGGTAGCTGGTCGACGCCTTGCGATCGCGCAGGACGATCGCCACCGCCTTGTCGTAGAGGTCGCCCTCTCCGCTCTTGCCGCCGGCGCCGCCACCGAGCTCGTCCATCTCCGGCGGGCCGTCGGTGACGCCGTCGACGTATTCGGGCTCACCCTGCTCACGCAGGAACTGGGCAATGCTTTCGACCTCCTCGTCGGAGACGAAGGGGCCATGCACCCGGACCACCTGGCCCGACCCGGGCGAGAACAGCATGTCACCCTGTCCGAGAAGCTGCTCGGCCCCCTGCTCGTTGAGGATCGTGCGGCTGTCGACCTTCGAGGTGACCTTGAAACTGATGCGCGTCGGGAAGTTCGCCTTGATGGTGCCGGTGATGATGTCGACCGAGGGCCGCTGGGTGGCCATGATGAGGTGAATACCCGCCGCTCGCGCCATCTGCGCCAGCCGTTGCACCGCCGCCTCGATATCCTTGCCCGCGACGATCATCAGGTCGGCGAACTCGTCGACCACGACGACGATGTACGGCATCGGCTCGAGATCGAGCTCCTCCGTCTCGAAGACGGCCTCGCCGGTGCGTCTGTCAAAGCCCGTCTGCACCGTCCGCCGCATACGGTCGCCGCGGGTCTTGGCGTGGCGTACCCGGTTGTTGAACACGTCGATATTCCGAACGCCCAGGCCCGCCATGCGCTTGTAGCGCTCCTCCATCTCCCGCACGACCCAGTTGAGCGCGGCGACGGCCTTTTGCGGATCGGTGACGACGGGCGTCAGCAGGTGCGGGATGCCGTTGTAGACCGACAGCTCGAGCATCTTGGGGTCGATCATCAGGAGCCGGCAGTCCTCGGGCGCAAGCTTGTAAAGGAGCGACAGCACCATCGAATTGACGCCGACGGACTTGCCGGAGCCCGTCGTGCCGGCGACCAGCAGATGCGGCATGCGGGCGAGGTCGACGACGATCGGATCGCCTGCGATCGACTTTCCGAGGGCCAGCGGCAACCGCGCTTCGCTGGCGCGGAAGGCCTCGGCCTCGAACATTTCCCGCAGCAGCACCATCTCGCGGCGGGTGTTCGGCAGCTCGATGCCGATCACGTTCCGGCCGGGCACGACGGCGACGCGCACGGCCGTTGCGCTCATGGACCGGGCGATATCTTCAGCGAGGCCGATCACGCGCGAGGATTTGGTGCCGCGCGCCGGCTCGAGCTCGAACAGCGTCACCACCGGTCCGGGCTTGATGTCCTTGATCTCGCCCTTGACGCCGAAATCCGTCAGCACGTCCTCGAGCAGGCGGGCGGTGCCGCGGAGCACGGTCTGCGTGAACTCCGGCCCCGGCTTGCCGCCGGCCGGCCGCTTCAGCAGATTGACGCTCGGCGTCCGAAAGCCTGCCTCGCCCCGCCGCAGCGAAAGGCTGCCGAGCAGACCCGATGAGGACGACCGCGCTGCGGCAGCTGGCGCTGGCTGTGCATTCGGGGGCGCAAAGCGCTCAGCAATCCGGCGGCTCTCCTCGTCCGCATCCAGATCGGGGTCGAGCGCGTCGGGATCATCATCAGCGCGTGCACCGGCAGGCTCGAATCCATCCTCAACAGGAGCCCGGCTCACGCGCGCGGACCGCGCAGAGCGGGACCGAGGAGCTAGATCGACATCCGGATCATCGTCTGCCCACCCACGGTTGGCGCGCTGCCGCGGCGACGCCGGAAGGACAGGCTCGATGGGAGCGCTGGCCACCCGGCTGCGGCTGCGGCGAAAGAGGGGCGGCATGCGAAATTGCCAGCGCCGCTCACGCGTGGGGAGCGCCGCCCGCGGGATCACCGTCCCCGGCTGCCAGAACTCGGATGGCCACTTGCCGCCCAGGCCCAGGCAGCAGATGAAAGCAGTCAGGCCTCCGGAAAACAGTACGAGTCCGGCAATCGCACCGGCTCGCACAGGCACGGGTACCGCTGCAATCAGTCCGGCGAACAGGTTGTAGAGCAGATCCCCGATGACGCCGCCGAAGCCGTTATGCAGCGGCCAGTTTGCTGCGGTCGGCAGCGCCGAGCATCCGGCCGCAAGGCCCAGCACGGCAACGGCCAGCAGCCCGATCCGCATCCGGGCGAAGGTGATGCGCCCGCCCGAGAACAGCTCGATTCCCCAGATTGCAGGCGCCAGCACGAGAAAGGTCGACGCGAGCCCCAGCAGCTGCAGCATCAGATCGGCAACGATGGCACCGCCCGGCCCGAGCAGATTACGCGTCGGGCCGAGGGCGATCGCGTGCGTCAGACTCGGATCGCTGACAGACCAGGTGACCAGGCTGAGCCAGCCGGCCAATCCAACGAGGAACAGGGCCGCGCCACTGCAGCGGCCGATCCAGGTCGACAGCCGGGCTTCCACCGACATCGGTAGAAGACGCTGCTGGTCGACTCCATAGCCTTGCTGCAACATGGATGCCGGCGGGACCTATGAGAGGGTGGACACGATGCGCTCGAGCGCCTCCCTGATCGTGGCCGCGTCGTGCACGAGAGCAACCCGCACGTAATTCGCTCCGGGGTTCACCCCGTCGGGGCCAGGCTGTGCCAGGAAAGCACCAGGCACAACCTTCACACCGCAGCGTTTCCAAAGGGTTACCGTTGCTTCTTCACCCCCGCCGAACTGGCCGACGTCGAGCCACAGGAAGAAGCCGCCCGCCGGCCTGCGGTATCCGTACTTGCCCTTCAGCAGCTCGTCGCAGATATCGAACTTCGTGCGGTAGGCTTGGCGGATGACGCCGACGTGCTGCTCCTCCGACCAGACCGCCGCGGACGCATGCTGGACGATGCCCGGCATCTGCGGCGCCGTCAGATTGCGGACCTCGGCGAAGGTCTCCAGGAAGTCGCCGTCACCTGCTGCAAAACCTGAGCGCAGGCCCGGCAGGTTGGATCGCTTCGAGAGCGAGTTGAAAACGACGATGTTGCGGAAGCGCTCCGGCGTCTTCGCCGCAACCTCGAGTCCGCCGGTCGGCGGCTCTCCAGCATAAATCTCCGAGTAGCACTCGTCAAAGAACAGCATGAAGTTATAACGGCGTGCCAACTCCAGCGCGCGCTGGACGTAGGCGGCATCGGCCACCGCACCCTGCGGGTTGGCCGGCGAGCAAAGATAAAAGGCGACCGTCCTGTTCAGAATGTCCGTTTCACGCTCGAGCGCATCGAGATCAGGAAGGTGCCCGGTCGCCTCGGTAGCATTCAGGAAAAAGGGCTCGCAGTTCGTCGCGAAGGTCGCACCGAGATAGGAATGATAGAACGGGTTCGGCAGCAGCACCACCGGCCGGCCCTCTACGCGCTTGCGCCCCACCGCCGGCAATGCCGCATAGAACAGGCCTTCGCGCGAGCCGTTGACCGGGTGGATTTCTCGCGCCGGATCGATCTGGTCAGCCAGCCCGTATCGCCGCCCGATCCACGCCGCAATGGCTCCGCGCAGGTCGTCCGAGCCACGGATCTTTGGATAGGTCCCGAGCAGATGCTCCACCTCAGCCATCTTGTCGATAACGAACCCGGGCGCGGTTTCCTTCGGGTCGCCCGCCGTCATCTCGATGACTTTCTCGTGACCGGGCGCCATTCCGTCGAGCAGCCGCGCAATGCGCGTGAACGGCGACAGGATCACGCCCTGCGCCAGAGCCTCGAGGCCGTTTGTTGCACTCATTTATGGATAGTCCCCTCGCTAGGATCCGCGCCTGCGAGGTCTAATCGAGGATTGCGGCGGATGCCAGCGCGGTGTCTTCCTTCACGCGCCATCCTTCATGGGTCACGCATGCGATGGTGCGGCGCTGATCCGGGGTCTTGCGGCGAATGCTGCGGCTCGTTGCAAGATCCCATGTCTGCGGAGCCTCGCTAGAGCGCTGCACCGCGCGCGGGATGACGAGTGGCGGGTGCCGATCACCTCACCCGTCGCGGATTGAGGTAATACTCTGCCTCGTACCGCTCCAGCTTCGGCTCAATCTTGCCGGCGCGCACCTGGGCCGCGAGCCGTTTGATGTGGCGGCGACAGGCCGAATTGAAGCCGATCCCGGCCGTGAAGAGCTTCAATACCGACATCAGCTTGGTGTCGGCATGGTCCTCGCGCACTTTGGCTTTCCAGTAGCCACCGAGCGAGATGAGGCGGCCGTCGATATGCCCGACCTTGCGGTTGCGTTCGTCGAGAAGGGAATAGTCGCCGCCGACGCTGAAGAAGTCGTGGCGCAGACGGTAGAAGGCTGGCTGCCCGTCCCGAACAATGAAAAACGAAAAATTCTCCGGCAGCACCGGCCACTTGTTCGCCGACCGCTCCAGATAGATGATCGACTTGTCTACATGAGTGTTGACGGCAAAGGCCGTCACGGGGACACCGCGGGCGCCGAGCGTCAATTGCAGGCTGCGCCCGATCATGAGATCCATGGTGGCGCGCCAGTTGAGCGTATCGGAAAAAAGCCGAACGATCAGGCGCCGGTCCATCCCGGACTTCTGCTTCCACAGATCCTCCCGGTAGCCGATGACGCCAGTGCGCTGGCCGTCCTCCTTCACCTCCGCGAAAATGTCCATGTCGGTCGAAAACTGACGCGACTTGGCCCGGTTGCGGGAATGCCGGTAGATACCGAACTCGACCGAGTTGAAATCCGTGATCCAGACGTCCAGCGTGAAACGGCGCCAGCCGTCAGGTGAGGAGCCGACTGGTTTCGTGCTCGCGTCATCCGGCCGGCCGGATGGAGCCGATGGCGCTTCGTCCACCGCTGCATCACGCGCCACGATGTCCGCTCTATCGATCACCTCAGCCGCTGAGCTCTGCGCCATGCTTCGTTCCCCCGCCTCGGATGCGACGCGCGAATCACTTTGGCGACCCTAACATCGCAAGGTGGGATCAGCGGGACAGCGGTGGAAATTGCTTCTGGAAAACTGCCGGGGCCGCGCTTCAGCGGCCTCGGGCAGAGCATCGGCTCACTCGTTCTTCGGCTCGAGGCCCGCGAAGTACGCCGCCAGATCAGCGATGTCCTCATCGGTCAGATCGGAGACGATGAGCTTCATCATCTCGTCCTGCCGCAGACCCTCCTTATAAGCCTTCAGGCTTTTGACGAGATAGAATTCATTCTGCCCGGCAATGTGCGGCGCATCGGGAATCCTGGCGACGCCGTCCAGGCCGTGGCAGGTCTGACATTTCAGCGCCTTCTGGCGGCCTGCCTCGGGATCACCCGTTGCCTGAGCAGGTCCCCCCAGCAGGATGGCGGCGGCCAGGAGGGCCGCCGCGCACTTGGGATCAGTTGCCTTCATAGCTGATCCGGTAGATCGCCCCAGCGAAGTCGTCGGAAACGAGAATCGACCCGTCGCGAAGCTGAGCCACATCGACCGGCCTGCCCATGTATTCGCCGTTGGGCGTCAGCCAGCCTTCGGCGAAAACCTCGGTCTTGTCGGCCGTGCCGTCGGGCTTCAGGCTGGTGAACATCACCCGCGCGCCCACCGGCTTTGTGCGGTTCCAGGAGCCGTGCTGCGCCGAGAAGATGCCCCCGCGGTACTTCTCCGGGAACTGATTGCCCGAATAGAACATCATGCCGAGGTCGGCCGCGTGAGCGTCCATCTCCACCTGCGGGAAAACGGCGTTCGCCGGCGGCTCGCTGTCCTTGTACTCCACCGTGCGCACCTTCCCGCCGCCATACCATGGGAAGCCGAAATGCATGCCTGCCCGGTCCGCGCGGTTCAGCTCGCCTGGCGGGATGTCGTCACCCATGCCGTCCACCTGGTTGTCCGTGAACCAGAGGGACTTGTCCTTCGGATTGAAATCCATGCCGACCGAGTTGCGTACGCCGATCGCGAAGACCTCGCGCTGCAGCCCCTCCCGGTTCATGCGGATGATGCCGCCGATGCCCATGCGCTTGTAGAGGTCCATCTTCTCCTTATCGAAGACGTTGAACGGCTGTCCGAGCGTAATGTAGAGCTTGTTGTCGGGCCCGATGCGGCAGACGCGGGCGGTGTGGTTGAAGCTCTCCTCCTCGGGCGGGATCAGCTCTCCCTGCTTGACGACCATGAACGCCGCGACGTCAGGGCTCTCATAAAAGAATTCGGCAGCCGGGAATACCAGGACCCTGTTCTGCTCCGCGATGAAAAGAAAGCCGTCCGGCGAGAAGCAGACGCCGTTCGGGATCTTGAACTGAATGGAGGGCGCGAACTCCTTCACCTCCTCCGCCACACCCATCTTGGCCCGGTCGGTAACGGCATAGACCTTGTTCTTCCGCGTGCCGACGAATGTCACCACACCCTGCGGGCCGACCGCCATGTGCCGCGCATCAGGGACGAGCGCGTAGAGATCGATCTTGAAGCCCGGCGGCAGCTTGATTTGCTGCAGGTTCTTGCGGATCTGGTCCGCCTTCGGTCCCTGCTGCGGGATCTGCGGGATTTCGAGCGGAGTGCCCGTCGACTGGAACTTGGAAAGCTTCTCGAGATTGCCGGCAGTGGGCTGCTGTGCAAGGGCGGGAAACGCCATCAGGACTGCGCCGGCTGATGCAATGACAGAGAGGGCACGCATAAGTGTTTCCTCCACGAGAATTATAGTTGATCGGCTCGGCCGTCCCCCTCCGACCAAGCGCTTCGATGCTAGCAGAAAGAATAAGGCGGTGTTAGCGACTTTCGGCCTGCTGACCGTTACGCGCCTCGGCCCAGCGGATAGTCACGCTCGCCGAATATGGCGCTGCCGACGCGAACGTAGGTGGCGCCGAAGGAGATTGCCGTTTCGAAGTCGGCGCTCATGCCCATGCTGAGCTCTTTCAGGCCGAGCTCGGAGCCGAGCTTCGCCAGAAACGCAAAATGGATTGCGGGCTCTTCATCAGCGGGCGGGATGCACATCAGGCCGGCGATGTCGAGCTTCAGCTCCTCCCGGCAATGGCGGACGAAATCGCCTGCCTCTCGCGGCATGATGCCGGCCTTCTGAGGCTCTTCACCCGTATTCACCTGTACGAACAGCTTCAGCCGCCGCGCCTGCCTGTCCATCTCGTCGGCAACCGCCCGGGCGATCTTCGGCCTGTCGATGGAGTGGATGGCATCGAAAAGCTGCACGGCCTCCTTCGCCTTGTTCGACTGAAGAGCGCCGACGAGGTGCAGCTCGAGATCGGGAAACTGCTCCTTGAGCTCCGGCCACTTCGCCTTCGCCTCCTGCACCCGGTTTTCACCGAACAGCCGCTGCCCTGCCTCGATCACCGGCAGGATCTGGGGCGCGTCGAACGTCTTGGAGACTGCGATCAGGTGGACCGACGATGGCTCACGATTGGCCTCGCGAGCAACCGCAGCGATGCGCTCGCGGATTTCCAACAGTCTATCTGCAGCCGAAGTCATCGTGATCCACCCGTCTCATGCTTAGTCAGCAGCTTTCCATGGCTCATATGTCGAAAAATCCGGGATCCGTCGACATATGCGGGACGATCTGTCGTTTGCATCGACACGTCCCACGGCCTATCCCGCTTGTCAGTTTGCGGGCTGTTGCCCGCACCCTTGACCGCGTTTCACCTTTAAGGCTGTATCGCCCGCGATCCGTTCATCCAGAGCTGAAGCAAGCCCCATGGCCATCGAACGCTACAACGCGCCCGCCCGAGAGAAACACTGGCAGCACGTCTGGGAAAGCCGGAACGTCTTCAAGGCCTCGAACGACGACAAGCGGCCGAAGAGCTATGTGCTCGAGATGTTTCCCTATCCCTCGGGCCGCATCCACATGGGGCACGTGCGCAACTACACGATGGGCGACGTGCTCGCCCGTTACAAGCGCGCCAAGGGTTTCAACGTGCTGCATCCGATGGGCTGGGACGCGTTCGGCATGCCGGCCGAGAACGCGGCCATGGAGCGCAAGACGCATCCGGCCAAGTGGACCTACGACAACATCGCCGCCATGCGGGCCCAGCTCAAGTCGATGGGGCTGTCGCTCGACTGGTCGCGCGAGTTCGCCACCTGCGATGTCGAGTATTACCACCAGCAGCAGAAGCTCTTTCTTGATTTCTACAAGAAGGGGCTCGCCTACCGCGGCATCGGCAAGGTCAACTGGGACCCTGTCGACCAGACGGTGCTCGCAAACGAGCAGGTGATCGATGGCCGCGGCTGGCGGTCCGGGGCTCTGGTCGAGACCCGCGAGATGCCGGTCTGGTACTTCAAGATCACCGAGTACGCCGACGAGCTGCTGGACGCGCTCGGCGACCTGTCGCGCTGGCCCGAAAAGGTCCGCACCATGCAGGCCAACTGGATCGGCCGCTCCGAAGGCCTGCTCATGAAGTACGCGCTGAGCGGCGATCGCCTGCCGTCAGGGTGGCAGGAGCTGGAGGTGTTCACGACGCGCGCCGACACGATCTTCGGCGGCAGCTTCTGCGCGCTGTCTCCCGGTCATCCGCTGACGCTGGAGCTGGCGAAGTCCGATCCGGAGCTCGCGGCCTTCGTCGAGGAGTGTAGCCACATCGGCACCTCGGAGGAGGAGCTGAACCGCGTTGAGAAAAAGGGCTTCAACACGGGCCTGGCCGCGACGCACCCGCTGATCCCCGGCCGTAAGCTGCCGGTCTTCGTCGCCAACTTCGTGCTGATGGGCTACGGCACCGGCGCCATTTTCGGCTGTCCCGCCCACGACCAGCGCGACTTCGAGTTCGCGACCAAGTACGAGTTGCCGATCACACCGGTCGTCATTCCCGAGGGTCAGGACCCGGCGACATTCGACCTCGGCGGCGAGGCGTATGACGGGCCAGGCCGCATCGCCAATTCAGACTTCCTGAATGGCCTCAGCATCGACGAGGCCAAGGCCGAGATCGCCCAGCGCATGGAAGAGATCGGCAAAGGCGAACGGCGGATCATGTACCGTCTGCGTGACTGGGGCATCTCGCGCCAGCGGTACTGGGGCTGCCCCATCCCGGTCATTCACTGTGAGGCATGCGGCGCCGTGCCGGTGCCTGAGGCTCAGCTTCCGGTCCGTCTGCCGGACGACGTCACCTTCGACGTGCCCGGCAACCCGCTCGTCCGGCATCCGACCTGGCGGCAGGTGGACTGCCCCTCGTGCGGTAAGCCGGCGGTGCGCGATACGGACACCATGGACACGTTCGTCGACAGCTCATGGTACTTCGCGCGGTTCTGCTCGCCGGATTCGGAACGGCCCGTCGACCTCGAAGCCGCGAAATACTGGCTGCCGGTGGACCAGTACATCGGCGGCATCGAGCACGCGATCCTGCACCTGCTGTATTCGCGCTTCTTTGCCCGCGCGATGATGGCGACGGGACACCTCAACGTGAAGGAGCCGTTCGCAGGCCTCTTCACTCAGGGCATGGTCACGCACGAGACCTACAGCCGGAGCGGCCAATGGCTGCTGCCGAGCGAGGTGCGGATCGAAGGCGAAGGCGACCAGCGGCGCGCGTTCGAGATCGCGACCGGCGAGCCGGTCGAGATCGGCTCCATCGAGAAGATGTCGAAGTCGAAGAAGAATCTCGTCGACCCTGACGATATCATCTCGAGCTACGGGGCTGACTGCGCGCGCTGGTTCATGCTGTCCGACAGTCCACCCGAACGCGATGTCATTTGGACGGAGGCGGGCGTCTCGGGCGCCAGCCGCTTCATGCAGCGCGTCTGGCGCCTGATCGACGAAGCCCTTCCCAAAGCCGCGCCCGTCGGAACCCCGAAGCCTCAATCGTTCGGCCCTGATGCGGACGCTCTGCGGCGCGCCGCGCACAAGACGCTCGCCCGGGTCGGCCAGAACATCGAAGCGCTGCGCTTCAATGTGGCGGTTGCGCAGATCTACGAGTTCGCCAGCACCCTTCATTCTGCTCTGGGCAAGACCGGGCCGGGTATGGACTGGGCGATTCGCGAGGGGGTCGAGCTGCTGGTTCAGATGTTCGGCCCGATGATGCCGCATTTGGCTGAAGAATGCTGGGAGCGGCTTGGATACAACACCTTGCTTGCGGATCAGCCCTGGCCGACGGTCGAAGAGGCCCTTCTCGTTGACGATACGATGACCATTGCCGTACAGGTGAATGGTAAGCGTAGGGACGAGCTGACGATCGCCAGAGACGCGAGTAAGGCCGAGGTCGAGGCCGCAGCCTTGAAGCTGGAGCCGGTCATCCGCGCTCTGGAAGGGCGACCCGTGAAGAAAGTGATCGTCGTTCCGCAGAGGATCGTGAATGTCGTCGCCTAGGGGGCAGGAGGAATCGGCATCGTGCAACTTGGAGCGCCGCTCGGTTGTACGGGCGCTCTTGGTTGGAGCTATTCTCGCTCCGGCCTTGGCAGCCTGTGAGGGCTCCACCGGCTTCCGTCCGATGTATGGCTCGGCCGCTCTCGCGGATACGGAGGCGAAGCTTGCTTCCGTCTCATTCGGTACGATCCCGGGCCGTGTCGGCCAGAGGATCAGGAATGAGCTGATCTTCCAGGGGACAGGCGGCGGACATGGCCTGCCGCCTGAATTTCATCTCGACGTTGCCATTCGCGAGCAGGTCGTCTCGACGCTGGTCCGCAAAGACGGCGAGTCGCAGAGTCAGGTCTACAACCTGGAGGCCAAGTTCCAGCTCATCCGCATTGCGGACAAGTCCGTGCTCCTCGAGGGCACCAGCTATGGCCGGGCAGGGTTCGAGCGCTACGATTCGATCTATTCGAACGTGAAGGCCCGTGAGGATGCCGAGAACCGCGCGGCACGAACGATTGCGCAGGACATCAAGACCCGCCTGGCAGCCTTCCTCTCCGGCATGGCGTGATCTCGCCTCTTTAGACGGTTGACGGCGGCCCTGGGACAGGCGCCGCTTCATGGATCCGACATGACGGCCATCAAGACGTATCAGGCCGACCAGTTTCTGAGAACTCTCGACTCCCGCTATCGCGCCATTCTGGTCTACGGCCCGGACTCGGGCGCGGTCGCCGAGCGCGCGCGGACTGCCGCTCGACGTTTGGCCGCCATCAGCGAGCCGACCGGCGAGATCCTGCGCATCGAGGATGCAGACCTCGAACAAAGTCCCGGCCGGCTCCTGGTTGAGACGCAGACGATACCGATGTTCGGCGGCCCGAAGGTTGTGCATACGCGCGCAAGCCGCCGGGTGAATGCGGACGCTCTCAGGCCTCTCCTCGAAGAAGGCGCGCTGGCCGGCGCTCTCGTCGTGGAGGCCGAAAACCTCCGGACGACCGACGCCCTTCGGCAGCTCTTCGAGAAATCCCCGCGCGCTGCTGCCATCGCCTGCTTTCCCGATGAGGCCCGCGACATCGAAACGATCGTCCGCGATACCCTGCAGGAAGCCGGCGCTTCGATCACGCGGGAAGCCCGCCAGATGCTCGTCAGCCGCCTGGGGGCCGATCGCGCCATGACCCGAGGCGAGCTGGAAAAGCTCGTGTTGTACGCACGGGGCAAGACGCAGATCGAGGTGGACGACGTCGAAGCCATCGTCGGCGATGCCTCGGAACTCGCCATCGACAAGGTGGTGTTCGCCACGGCCACGGGAGAGGCCGATCGCGCCCTTGCCGAGTACGACCGCGTCGTAACATCGGGGTCCAACCCGCAGTCGGTGATCGCAGCCTTGCAGTGGCACTTCCAGAGACTGCACAGGCTGAGGACTGCCGTGGAATCCGGGGGATCGCTCGATCAGGTTGTTCGCCAGTTCCGCCCGCCTCTCCCCCCGAAGGTCCGGCAGGCACTCGAAGCGCAGTGCCGGCTCTGGCCGGCCAGCAAGCTGGTCGGCGCTCTCTCGCAGATCGCAGAAAGTCTGAAAAGAGCCCGGCTGAACGACGCGCTCGAGTCGGCGATGACCGAGCGCCTCATTCTCGATCTCGCCCGCGCCGCGAAGGGCAACCCCGCGACCCGTAGCCGTCGCGCCTAGAGTTGCGGCCGTGCCACCGGCCCGTATAGTGCCGCTGAGCCTTCCGCGGGGGATGAAATGACCAATACGAAATTCGACGTCGTCGGCATCGGCAACGCCATCGTCGACATCATCGGCCGTTGCGACGATGACTTTCTTGTGCGGCATGGCGCACCCAAGGGACACATGCAGCTCGTCGATGCCGAAACGATCACTCACCTGTACGCGGCCATGGGCCCTGCGGTCGAGATATCCGGAGGCTCCGTCGCGAACACAATGGTCGGCATCGCCTCGCTCGGCGGCCGGGCGGCGTTCATTGGCAAGGTGGCGGAGGACGAATTCGGCCGCATTTTCGCCCACGACATCCGTGCCGCCGGCGTGCATTTCGAAACGGCCCCTTCTGCGTCTGGCGTCCCGACTGCGCGCTGCCTGATCCTCGTGACGCCGGACGGCGAGCGGACGATGAATACGTATCTCGGCATCAGCCCCGATCTCAACCGCGGCGAGGTCGATCCGGAGGTGATCCGCGCGGCCGGCATCGTTTACCTGGAGGGATACCTGTTCGATCGCCCCGAGGCCAAGGATGCCTTCCGTCAGGCGGCGCAGATTGCTGCCGAGGCCGGACGGAAGGTGGCGCTCAGCCTGTCCGATGGCTTCTGTGTCGACCGGCACCGCGAGGAGTTTCTCGACCTCGTCAGGCACAGCGTCGACATTCTGATTGCCAACGAAACCGAGATCACATCGCTTTACCAGGTGCCGGCTTTCGAGGAAGCTGCCAGGCTTGCCCAGGCCGACACGCAGCTCGCTGTTCTCACGCGGAGTGCCAAAGGCTCCGTGATCTGCGCCCAGGGGCAGAAATCCATCAGCATTCCGGCTGCCCCCGTTGATGACATCGTCGACGTCACCGGCGCCGGCGATCTCTATGCCGCCGGCTTCCTGTTCGGCCTTGCCCGGGGCCGCACCCTGGAGGAGGCCGGACGGATCGGGAGCATGGCAGCCGCCGAGGTCATCAGCCATTTCGGTGCCCGGCCGCAGCTCAACCTGGCGGATCTGGCCAGATCCCATGGGCTGATCTGACGCTTGCCAGATCCGGCCTGGACATCCCTGGCCCGCACCGGGTCCTGTCGCTCGGCCGACGCTGTCATGCAGCTCGCGGGCGGCCGCATTTCCCAAGCCCTTGCCTGGTCTAAAAAAATTCTGAGGGAAGAGCTTGGCTGAAACCGGCCTCGTCTCAGGAACCCATCCCTTGTGGCGACGTTCAGATGCTCAGCAAACCGACCCGTTCGGTCGCAGGAGAGGAGTATCGCGATGAAGAGTCGCCGATTGTTGCTGCTCGCCGGATGCTCAGCGGCGCTGTGCATTTGGGTGGGAGCGGCTCAGGCCAGACCAGCAGCTCCGCCCGCTGCCTTTGCCCCGGAGGCGAAATCGTCTCTCGTGGAGAAAGTGCAGTTCCGGCGCGGCAGAGGTTACCGCGGCGTTCGCGGCTTCCGAGCGCGAGGCTTTCGGGGTGCCCGCTTTTACGGACCACGGAGGTTCTATCGTGCACGGTCCTGGGGACCAAGGCGATATTATCGAGCGCGCTACTGGGCACCGCGTCGCTACTACAGGACCCGGTACTGGCGTCCTTGGATCGGCTTCTATGGTCCGCGTCGGTTTTACCGGCCGCGCGCCATCGGCTACTACCGGTATTATAGGCCTCGCGGCTATAGCTGGTACCGCCCACGCTACTACCGGTCCGCGGGATACCGGTATTACAGGCCGCGGTATTACCGGAGGTATTACGCGCCTCGCCGCTATTACCGCACCCGTCGCTACTACGCTCCACGCAGATACTACCGCCGGTACTACGCACCGCGTCGCTATTACCGCTCGCGCCGTTACTACGCCCCGCGCAGGTATTACCGTCGTCGGTACTATGCACCGCGTCGATACTACCGTTCGCGCCGTTACTATGCCCCGCGTCGGTACTACCGCAGGTCCTATCGCGCTCCGCGCAGGTACTACCGCCCGCGCGCCACGCGGCGCTACTACAGATCACCCCGGCGGTTCGACAGACCGCGCGCCGTACGCCGTGGTGGGTTGTATAGCAGGCGAGGTGTCCGCCGCATCCGGCAGTAAACTTAGGCTGACCCCGCACCTAGACGAAGTGAACGCCGCCCTCACCCGGGGCGGCGTTTCTTCGCCTGCACGGAGGCGCTAAAGCTTGCGCAGCGAGACGCTCTCGATGCGGTGATTGGAGCCCTTTCGCAGAATCAGACTGGCCCGCTGACGCGTCGGCAGGATGTTCTCCTCGAGGTTCCTGAGGTTGATTGTCCGCCAGATCTCGATGGCCCGAGCCTGCGCAGCCTCCGGCGTGAGGTGAGCATAGCGATGGAAGTAGGCACCAGGGTCCCGGAAAGCCGTGGTTCGCAGCTTCATGAACCGCGCCACGTACCACTCCTCGATCACCTTCGCCTCGGCGTCGATGTAGATCGAGAAATCGAAGAAGTCGGAGACGAACGGAATCGCCTTGCCATCGCGCGGCAGGCGCGCCGGCTGCAGGACGTTCAGGCCCTCGACGATCAGGATATCCGGCCGCTCCACGACCGCCGTCTGACCTGGCAGGATATCGTAGTGGAAATGCGAATATACCGGCGCCTCCACACGCTCACGCCCGGATTTCACGTCGGCCAGGAAGTTGAGCAGCCGAGCCGTGTCAAAGCTTTCGGGAAAGCCTTTCCGGTTCATCAGCCCGCGCGCTTCGAGCTCGCTGTTCGGCAGCAGAAAGCCGTCCGTCGTGATGAGATCGACGCGCGGATGGTCCGGCCACCGCGCAAGTAGCGCCCGCAGCACGCGCGCCGTCGTGCTCTTGCCCACGGCTACCGAGCCGGCCACCCCCAGGATGAAAGGTACCTTGGTTTCCAGCCGGCCCAGGAAGCGCGATGTCACCGCGTGCAGCTCCTGCGCTGCGGCGACGTACAGGTTCAGCAGCCGCGACATGGGAAGGTAGATCTGCTCCACCTCCTCCATGGACAGGTCCTGCATGAGGCCGGAGAGCTGCGCCAGGTCGCGCTCGACCAGAGTCATGGGCGTGTCGGCACGCAGACGAGCCCATTGGTCGCGACTGAATTCCCGATAGGGTGAAAACTGTAGCGTGGACTTTGCCATGTCCTGCCGGAGCGCTGCGAGCGTCATGACACACTGCCATGGCCAACCCGCACCGCCTTCTCTGCCAGGCCGGAGGTTCCCATCCGGCCTTCCAGAATTGAGAGCACATCGCCCCAGCTCACGCCACGCGCCTCGAGCAGAACGAGGAGATGGTAAACCAGATCGGCTGCCTCGCTGGTCAATGCGCGCTCGTCCTGGCTGATCCCGGCAATAACGGTTTCAAGCGCCTCCTCGCCCAGCTTGCGCGCGCATCGCTCCGGCCCGGCATCGAGAAGCTGACGCGTATAGGAACGCCCGGCATCCTCGGTGCGTCGCTGCCGGATCGTCGCCGCCAGTTGCGCAAGAACATCGTCGCTCATCAGGAGAACTCCAGCCCGGCCGAAGAAGTGTGCCGGGCTGGAGAACAGCAAGCGCAGACAATCGCGTCAAGCGCGCTGTAAGGATGAAGTCAGCCGGTCGCAGCTATCGGAAAAACCGGCTAATAGAACGGCGAAGCATCCACGCCGTTGCCATGCTGAAGCGCTCGTCACTCGCCATGCGATCCGATGAGCCGCATCCGGATGTAGTCGAGCTGGTCGTAGTTGCCGTACTTGATGACGAGCAGGCCGCTCTCGCCCGACCCGCGCTTGATCTCGACCTTGAGACCCAACACGTCTGCCAGCTCCTTCTCGAACGCCAGCGTATCCGCGGTCTTCTCGCGCCGCCGGCTGGGCTGGCCGACGCCGCCTGACTGCACCAGCGCCTCGACCTCGCGGACGTTCATGTCCCGGTCGATGATACGCTCTGCGAGCGCTTCGGCGTCCTCCCGGCCGACGAGTGCCCGCGCATGCCCGGCGGTCAGCTTGCCTTCCTGAACGAGGCTCTGCACCGTCTCGGGCAGCTTCAGCAGGCGCAAGGTGTTCGCCAGATGGCTGCGGCTCTTACCGATCACCTCGGCGAGCTGATCCTGTGTGTAACCGAACCGGTCGATCAGCTCCCGATAACCGGCGGCTTCCTCGATCGGATTGAGGTCGGCCCGCTGGACGTTCTCGATGATCCCGAGCTCGAGAACCTCCTGATCCGACAGCTCACGCACGATGCATGGAACGGCATGAAACCCGACCCGCTGTGCAGCCCGCCACCGGCGCTCACCGGCGACGATCTCATACCCGCCGGCAATACGGTCCGGCCGGACCACAATGGGCTGCACCAAACCCTTCTGGCGAATCGACTCCGCCAGCTCGGCCAGATCCTCCTCCTTGAACTCCCGCCGGGGATTGAGCTTTCCGCCCCGGATCTGATCGATAGGAACGACTCTCTGCTCGCCCTCGGCCGGCAGCTTCTGCTCGGCCAGAACCGGATCACCGATGAGGGACGCAAGACCCCTGCCAAGCCGGCTCTTCTGGAGTGGAGTCGCCATGGTCGTTCTGTTCTCCTGATGAACTCAAGCGCGCTGGCACAACGCTCAAGCGGCCTTGAAGTGACGTTCCCGCTCGATGATCTCGGCAGCCAGCCGCATGTAGGCCTGGCTGCCTGCACTGTTCACGTCGTAAAGCAGAATCGGCTTGCCGTGAGATGGCGCCTCCGCGACGCGCGTGTTCCGCGGGATCATCGTGTCATAGACCTTGGCGCCGAAGAACGCGCGCACGTTCTGGGCGACCTCGCGTGAGAGTGCGGTCCGCTGATCGTGCATCGTCAGCACCACGCCCTGGATCTCGAGGCCGGGATTCAGGGTCGCCTTGATCTGCTCGATGTTATCCTTGAGCTGCGAGATGCCCTCGAGCGCGAAGAACTCGCACTGCACCGGCACGAGCACGGCATGAGCTGCCACCATCGCGTTGAGCGTCAAAAGATTGAGTGACGGCGGGCAGTCGATCAGGACGTAGGTGATGCCAACATCGGGGTTGGCGCGTTGCTGACCCACGAGGGCGCCGATCGCATCCCTCAGACGGAACGGCCGCGTCGGCTCGTTGATCAGCTGCGATTCGATACCGACGAGGTCGGAGTTCGCCGGCACGATCGCCAGGCCGGGCACCTGCGTTTGCACCGCGGCGTCGAGGAGGCGGGCCTGACCCAGCATCACCTCGAAGGTGGTGCTGATGCGGTCCTCCATGGCAATGCCCAAGCCCGTCGAGGCGTTGCCCTGCGGATCGAGATCCACGACGAGCACGCGTTCACCGGCTGCGGCCAGCGCCGTACCCAGGTTGATGGCCGTCGTCGTCTTGCCGACGCCGCCCTTCTGGTTGGCGATTGCGATCACCCGCAGTCCCTGGGATCTCATGGTCTTGCCGTTCAAGGCTCAACCCTCCGTCTTGGCTGCCACATTGCGCACCACGGCGATCTGGCCTTCCCTGTCCGTCATGCTCGGAACGAGCTCGACGTCGAACCGCCAGCCAGCCCTTGCCTCGTCGATTTCACCGTGAATATCGCGCCCCTTGAGGAACAGTCCCACCGTGTGGGGCGCAAAGAACGGGGCCGCCAATCCAAGCAGGCGGCTCAACGGAGCAAGAGCACGCACCGTGACCACATTCACTTGCCCTACTTTACGCTGAGTCTCGGCGTTTTCGATTCTCGTCGTGAGGATGTCCACAGGCACCCGGGTCTGGCGGGCCACTTCCCGGAGGAATGCGGCCTTGCGGGTATCACTTTCAACCAGTGTCACCCGGAGCGGCTTGCGGTCCATAAGCACGATCGCCAACACCAAGCCCGGAAATCCGCCGCCCGAGCCGAGATCGGCCAGGCTCTCCGCGTCGTCAGGTACGAGCGCCGCGAGCTGCGCGCTGTCCGCGAAATGGCGATGCCAGATCTCAGGGAGCGTCCGAGGCGCCACGAGATTCACGGCCTTCTGCCATTTCCGAAGCAGGGACTCGTAGCGGACGAGGCGATCCGCAGTTTCACGTGAAACCGAAAATGCGCTCCGAAAGTCCTCTGCTCCGTCGATCTGGGTGATGCGGCCGCCGCGCGTCATGCGATTTCCTGGCGCGGGCCCCGGCGTTTCAGGCGGCTCAACAGGATCAACAGCGCCGCCGGCGTCACGCCGTCGATGCGCGCCGCCTGCGCCAGCGTGGCTGGCCGATGCAGCTTGAGCTTCTGCCGCACTTCGTTGGAAAGACCCGGCAGTGTCGTGAAGTCGAAGTCCTGAGGAATGGAAACGGCCTCGTCGCGCCTCAGCGCCGCCACATCCTCGGCCTGGCGCTTGACGTAAGAGGCATATCGGGCATCCACCTCGAGCTGCCCGGCGATCTTCGGTTCCAGCGCGGAGATCTCGGGCCAGATCCCGGCCAGCCGCTGCAAGGTAATGTCAGGATAGGCCAGCAGCTCGAATGCGGATCGCCGCCGCCCATCACGGTTGACCTCCAGCCCATACCGCGCCGCTTCGTTGGGGGTCAGCGTCAGTGTCTCCAAGAGACTCTGCCCTTCGGCGAGCGCCTGCTGCTTTCTCGTAAAGGCCTCCCTGCGCTCCCGCCCGATGCAGCCGAGTTCATCGCCTCTAGGGGTCAGCCGCTGATCGGCGTTGTCCGCCCGCAGCTTCAACCGGTATTCGGCGCGAGACGTAAACATGCGATACGGCTCCGTGACACCGCGCGTCACGAGATCGTCGATCATCACACCCATATAGCCCTCGGTGCGTGACACAACGAACGTCTGCGATCCGCCGCTCGCCTTCAAGGCCGCGTTGACCCCCGCGGCGATACCCTGCGCGCCCGCCTCCTCGTATCCCGTCGTGCCGTTGATCTGGCCGGCCAGGAACAGACGCGGCAGCCGCTTGGTCTCGAGCGTCGGGAGGAGTTCCCGCGGATCCACGTAGTCGTACTCGATGGCATAGCCGGGCCGCTTGATAACGACATTCTCCAGCCCGGGCATTGTGCGCAGGAAGGCGATCTGCACTTCCTCCGGCAGAGAGGTCGATACGCCATTCGGATAGATGGTGTCGTCGTCGAGGCCTTCCGGCTCGAGGAACACCTGGTGCGCGGTTCGATCCGCGAACCGGACCACTTTGTCCTCGATCGACGGACAGTAACGCGGTCCTATGCTGCCGATCCGGCCGGAGTACATCGGCGAGCGCTCGAGGTTGGCGAGGATGATGGCGTGCGTGGCCTCGGTCGTGGTGGTGATATGGCAGGCGACCTGCGGCGTAGTTATCCGCTCCGTCAGAAACGAGAACGGCACCGGCGGGTCATCGCCAGGCTGGATGTCGAGGCGTTGCCAATCGATCGAGTCCCGGTGCAACCGCGCTGGCGTGCCGGTCTTCAAGCGGCCTAGCCGGAATTCCAGGGCTGCCAAGCGCTCGGCGAGCTTCACCGCGGGAGCCTCGCCGGCCCGTCCCGCCGGGATCTGGACCTCGCCCATGTGGATGAGGCCGCGCAGGAACGTGCCCGTCGTCAGGACGACGGCACCCGCTCGCAGTTCCCGGCCATCACCGCGCACGACACCCTGGGCGATGCCATCGTCGACAATCAGGTCTTCCACGCCGCTCTCGATGACATGCAGGCCCGCAATCGCACGGATCGCTCGCTGCATGGCCTGGCGATAGAGCTTCCGGTCCGCCTGGGCCCGTGGACCCTGGACCGCAGGTCCCTTGGACCGATTGAGCAGACGGAACTGGATACCTGCCTCGTCGGCAACTCGCCCCATCAGACCGTCGAGCGCATCGATCTCCCGGACGAGATGCCCCTTGCCCAGACCGCCGATCGCGGGATTGCACGACATCTCGCCAATGGTGGCGAGCTTATGTGTGACGAGTGCGGTTCGGGCACCCATGCGTGCGGCGGCAGCTGCGGCCTCGGTGCCGGCATGGCCGCCGCCAACAACGATGACATCATAGGTCTGCGAGTTCATGGGTGCGTCTGTCCAAGTGCTTTCCTCGGCGGGCCGGCCGGCACACTACCGGAGCTCGCCGTCCAACGCAAAGTACGAGCCTGTATTGGTATTGGCGAATACTGGAAGCTCCAAAAACTCAACTCGGTGGCGCGCTGGATGCCAGTAATCCATGTCTCTGGCGAAGATTTCGGCCGCCCTGCGTGAAGTTTCACGTGAAACACCTGGATTTGCCTCTATTTTCCGATGCAGAAGCGGCCGAAGATCTGGCCCAGCACCTGCTCCGGATCGATGCGGCCCGTCTGCCGGCCCAAGGCGTTCGCCGCGATCCGCAAATCCTCTGCGCGAAGCTCTACCTGCCGGGAACTGCCTTCGAGAAAGGCGGTAAGCGCCTGATGGTACTCGACGAGGTTTCGGCGGTGCCGCTCCTGGGTCAGCCCAGGGTGTTCACCCGGCGCAATCCGCTCACGCGCAATAGCGGCCAGCCGGCGCGTGAGCTCGTCGATCCCATGCCCCGTCCGGGCTGAGACGCCAATCATGTCGTCCGGCAATGTCGCCGGCCAGCCGCCGGAGCGGAGATCCACCTTGTTCGAGACCCACAAGGTCCGATCCGCCATGTCGGCGAGATCCGGCGGCAGATGCGGGTCTGGAGCCGTGGCATCCATGAGCCAGACGATCAGGTCGGCATCCCGCGTGCGTGCCAGCGTGCGGCGGATGCCCTCGCGCTCGATGGCGCCGGTGGCCTCGCGAATGCCGGCCGTATCGCTGATGATGACCGGCAAGCCTTCGAGGTCGAGCCGTACCTCAATGACATCGCGCGTCGTACCCGCCTCCTCCGAGACAATGGCCGCGTCCCGCCGAGCCAGCGCGTTAAGGAGGCTCGACTTGCCGACGTTCGGTGGTCCGGCCAGCACCACGTGAAAGCCCTCGCGCAGGATCTCGCCCCGGTGTCCGTCAGCGAGGTGACGGCTGATCGCGGCTTCAAGCTCTCGAACGATCGGCACCGCCCGCTCGAAGGTCGAGACCCCGACATCCCCTTCATCCGAAAAGTCGATGGCCGCTTCGACCAGCGCGAGCGCTTCCAGCAGAGAGGAGCGCCAGGCGTCGTAGAGATCGGCGAGGGCGCCGCCGGCCTGCCGGAGGGCCTGCTTGCGTTGCGCCTCCGTCTCGGCGTCGATCAGATCGGCCAGACCCTCGGCCATGGTCAGGTCGAGCCGACCGCTTTCGAAGGCACGCCGGGCGAACTCGCCGGCTTCGGCGGGCCGGCATCCCGCCACATCACCAAGCGCGGAAAGCACCGCCTGCACCACGGCCCGGCCACCATGGACGTGCAACTCTGCCACGTCCTCACCCGTGAAGCTGCGGGGACCTGGAAACCACAGCACCAGCCCCTGGTCGATCTCATCGCCTGTCATGGGGTGACGTACGCTGCGCAGCGCGGCGACCCGCGGCTTGGGGCGCGGCCCCGCCATCGCATCGAGGACGAGGCCTGCAGCCGGCCCCGAAATCCTGACGACGGCGACGCCCGCCCGGCCCGGCGCGCTCGACAGCGCGAAAATGGTTGCAACCTCGGTCATACTATCGGAGTCACCCCATATGAGGACGATCAGCCGCGGTGATCGCAGCCGAACCCAATTAGCAGGAGGGCACCATGAGCGAAAATCGTCTGGGTCGGGAAACCAGCCCCTACCTGCTCCAGCACAAGGACAACCCGGTGCATTGGTGGGCCTGGGGGCCAGAAGCTCTCGCCCAGGCGAAGCGCACCGACAAGCCGATCCTCCTCTCGATCGGCTATGCGGCCTGCCACTGGTGTCATGTGATGGCTCACGAGAGCTTCGAGGACGAGGCCACCGCGGCCGTGATGAACGACCTCTTCATCAACATCAAGGTCGATCGGGAAGAGCGACCCGATGTCGACGCCATCTATATGAATGCTCTCCACGCCCTCGGGGAGCAGGGCGGATGGCCGCTGACCATGTTCCTGGATCCGGACGGGCGGCCATTCTGGGGCGGCACCTACTTTCCCCCACAGCCACGCTGGGGCAAGCCGGCCTTCCAGCACGTCCTTCGCGAGGTCGAGCGGATTTACCGCGAAGAGCCAGACAAGGTCCGCCATAACGCGGATCTGCTCACGGAGACACTGAAGGCCAATGGTGCCGCCGCGGGCCAGGTACAGATCACCGACCAACTGCTCGAAGAGTTGACAGGCCGCATGGTACGCGCCGTCGACCCGGTGAACGGCGGCATCCAGGGTGCCCCCAAGTTCCCGCAATGGAGCTTCTTCTGGCTCATGTGGCGTGGCGCCGTCCGCTACGACCTGGAGAGCGCAAAGTCGGCCGTCCATAAGACCCTGACCCACATCTGCCAGGGCGGCATCTACGATCACCTGGGCGGTGGCTTTGCCCGCTATGCCGTCGACGAGCGGTGGCTCGTGCCGCACTTCGAGAAGATGCTCTACGATAACGCCCTCCTGATCGACCTCATGACCGAGGTGTACCGCGAGACGGGAGATGCACGGCTCGACCAGAGGATCAGGGAGACGGTGGATTGGCTGGCGCGGGAGATGATCAGCGAGGGCGGCGGATTCGCGGCCTCGCTCGATGCCGACTCGGAAGGCGAGGAAGGCAAGTTCTACGTCTGGAGCGCGGCTGAGATCGAGGAGGTGCTTGGGGCGGAGGACGCTCGGCTCTTCAACGAGGTCTACGACGTCACGGCGGATGGGAACTGGGAAGGCCACAATATCCTGAACCGGCTCGACGCGCTGGAGCTGCGCTCGGACGACGATGAGAAGCGCCTGGCTGAGATGCGCGCCAAGCTGTTTGCACGCCGCGCGCAGCGGATCCGGCCGGGTTGGGATGACAAGGTGCTGGCCGACTGGAACGGCCTGATGATAGCTGCCCTGGCTGCCGCGTCCTGTGTCTTCGGCGAGCGGCGCTGGCGGGAGCTTGCCGAGCAGGCCTTCGCTTTTGTCGAGGAGCACATGATGGTCGATGGCCGGCTCGTGCACTCCTACCGGGCAGGTCAGGCCAAGGCCCCTGCCACAGCCAGCGATTACGCCAACATGATCTGGGCCGCCTTGCGTCTCTGCCAGGCGGCGACCGACTCGCGCTATCTCGAGGTTGCGGTCCGCTTTGCCGAGGTGCTCGACCGTCACTATTGGGATGCGGACAACGGCGGCTACTTCATGACCGCCAACGATACCCCGGACATCATCGTCCGCATGAAGTCCGCTCACGACGACGCCACGCCGAATGCCAATGCCGTGATGATGTCGAATCTCGTCCAGCTCTTCATGCTGACGGGGAAGACATCGTACCTCGAGCGCGCCGAGACCATCCTCGACGCGTTCGGTGCCGAGCTGCAACGGAACCTCATCTCGCACTCAGGGCTGCTGGCCAACACGTTCGACCTGATCTCGCCGCAGCACGTCGTGGTGCTGAGCGGAGGTGACAAAGGCGGAGCCGCGGCCCTGGAGGGGGTCGTCACCAGCCTGTCGCTGCCCGGTGCTCTCCAGCACTTTATCGAGGATACGGCGATCATTGCCGAGGCAGCAGCGCTGGCCGGGAAGCGTCCGGTGGCGGGAAAAGCAACCGCTTACGTCTGTATCGGGCAACAGTGCTCGGCGCCGATCACAGACCCTGAAGCGCTGCGGTTCGCTCTCTGCCATCAGCGGCAGGCAAGGCCCTCACCGGCCTGAGGCACCGGAACGAGCTTCGGCGATGAAATCCGCGAGGCGACGGCGCTGACGGCCGTCCGCTTCCAAGTTCGCCGGCGCGAGCCAATCTTCATACGCGCGCTTCAGCGCCGGCCACTCGCCGTCGATGATCGAGAACCAGGCCGTATCGCGGTTGCGGCCCTTATAAACGACCGCCTGGCGGAAGATGCCTTCGAACGTGAAGCCAAGCCGCAGCGCCGCCGCCCGCGAGGGGCCATTCAGGGAATCGCACTTCCACTCGTAGCGGCGATAGCCGAGCTCGTCGAAGACATATCGCATCAAAAGAAACATCGCTTCGGTTGCAGCAGGCGTGCGCTGCAGGGCCGGCGCATACTTGATGTTCCCGACCTCAATGACACCGTTCGCCGGATCGATGCGCATCAGCGTGGCAACGCCGACCGCCCGGCCCGATCGAGCTTCGATGATCGCGTAGAAGAGCGGATCTTCCGAAGCCGCCGCCTTCACCACCCATTCGCGGTAGTCTGCCTGCGAGGCAAAGGGACCGTACCCGAGATACGTCCAGCCGCGACCGTCGTCCGCCTGGTTGGCTTCGTAAAGATCGGCCGTGTGCCGCTCCGCATCGAGCGGCTCGAGACGGCAGAACCGTCCTTCGAGGACGACGCGCTCCGGCCGGGGCCGCGGTGACCAGCTGGGGACCGGAAAGCCGATCGGCTGCCCGAAGGCGTTCACATGGTCACCCATACTGGTCACCGTCTGTCAGCGCCATCAGGCGTTCATGGACTGGAAGAACTCGCCGTTGTTCTTCGTCTGCCGCAGCTTGTCGGTCAGGAACTCGATGGCATCGATCGTTCCCATCGGCGCCAGGATGCGGCGCAGGACGTACATCTTCTTGAGCTGATCGCGTGGGACGAGCAACTCTTCCTTGCGCGTGCCCGACCGGGCGATATCGATCGACGGGAAGATGCGCTTGTCCGAGGCCTTGCGGTCGAGAACGACCTCGGAGTTGCCGGTGCCCTTGAACTCCTCGAAGATCACCTCGTCCATGCGCGATCCGGTATCGATGAGCGCCGTCGCGATGATGGTCAGCGAGCCACCCTCCTCAATGTTCCGGGCCGCTCCAAAGAACCGCTTGGGCCTCTGCAACGCGTTGCTGTCCACGCCGCCGGTCAGCACCTTGCCGGAGGACGGCACGACCGTGTTGTAGGCCCGTCCGAGACGCGTGATCGAGTCGAGCAGAATCACCACGTCCCGCTTGTGCTCGACGAGGCGCTTCGCCTTCTCGATCACCATCTCGGAAACCTGTACGTGGCGGGTCGGCGGCTCGTCGAAGGTCGAGGAGATCACCTCGCCCTTCACCGAGCGCTGCATGTCCGTCACCTCCTCGGGCCGCTCGTCGATGAGCAGCACGATGAGGTAGCACTCCGGATGGTTGGTCGTGATGGAGTGGGCGATGTTCTGCAGCAGCACCGTCTTACCGGTACGCGGCGGAGCGACGATCAGAGCACGCTGGCCCTTGCCCATGGGCGCCACGATGTCGATGACCCGAGCCGACAGATCTTTGATCGTCGGGTCCTCGATCTCCATCTTCAGCCAGCTGGTTGGATAGAGCGGCGTCAGGTTGTCGAAGTGAATTTTGTGGCGGCCCTTCTCGGGCTCCTCGAAGTTGATCTTGTTGACCTTGAGGAGCGCGAAGTAGCGCTCGCCTTCCTTCGGGCTGCGGATCTGGCCCTCGACCGTGTCGCCTGTGCGCAGGGCGAAGCGGCGGATCTGGGAGGGCGAAACATAGATGTCGTCCGGACCGGGCAGATAATTGGCATCGGGTGAGCGCAGGAAGCCGAAGCCGTCCTGCAGCACCTCGACGACGCCGGTGCCCGTGATTTCGATTTCCTTGCCGGCGAGCTGCTTCAGCACAGCGAACATCAGCTCCTGCTTGCGCATGGTGCTGGCGTTCTCGACGCCGTGCTCCTCGGCGAAGCTCAAAAGCTCGGTCGGCGTTTTGGCTTTCAGGTCTTGCAGTTTCAATTCAGTCATCGGGTGACTCCGACCGGCACGGCACTGAGGCGGGCGAGAGGTTTGGACCGGGCCGAAATTAGAAAGTGGGAGTTGGGCGCGGACAGGCGCCAAATGTGCGGTCAACCAGGAGGTGTGGGAGATCCGGGCAGAAGACCGGCAAACCTCTCAGCTGCCGGCGACCGTCGTTCGGATGATATATAGCAGATCGCCCCGCCCAGAAAAAGATGTCTTCACATGGCCCCTGTTAAAAAGGCTTCACCACGACCAGGATGACGATGCCGATCAGCAGGATGGTCGGCACTTCATTGACGAAGCGGTAGAAGCGCTGGTCGTAGCGGTTGCGGTCCTCCGCGAAATCCTTGCGCCACTTGGCAAGCGCATGGTGCAGGACCGTGAGGCCGATCACCAGGATGACCTTCGCGATCAGCCAACCGTCATGGTACATGCCCCACGCCCAGGCGAGATAGGGCCCCGTGATCCAGACCACGATCGAGGCTGGATTGATAATCACCCTGAGCAGCCGCCGCTCCATGACCTTGAAGGTCTCCGACTGCTCGGAGCCGGGCTTTGCTGCGGCGTGATAGACGAAAAGCCGCGGCAGATAGAACAAGCCGGCCATCCAGACGACGATGGCGATGATGTGGATTGCCTTGATCCACAGCTCCACGGGCTCACCCCTCTTCGCGAACGAGCTCAACCAGACGCGCCACATGCTCAGGCGGCGTCTGAGGCACGATGCCGTGGCCCAGGTTGAAGATAAAAGGCCGCCCCTTCATCGTGGCCAGGATCTGACGGACGCGCCGATCGAGCGCCTCGCCGCCGGCAACGAGCAGCAGCGGATCGAGATTGCCCTGCACGACCACATCCTCGGCATCGGCAAGCGCCGCCATCGCTTCGAGTGACATGCCGGTGTCACAGCTCACCCCGTCGACGCCGGTCTCTCGCACGTATCTGGCCGTCTTGTCCCCGACGGCACGGGGAAAGCCGATGATCGGCACCTCCGGATGGTGCGCCTTGAGCTCGCGGACGATCCGCTGCGTCGGTGACACGACCCAGCGATCGAACGCGTCATCGGCGAGACTTCCCGCCCAGCTATCGAAAATCTGAAGGGCGTCGGCGCCGGCCGTGATCTGGCCGATGAGATACTTGATGGAGGCCTCGGTCACGAGATCGATGAGCCGCGTGAAGGCCTCCGGCTCCTGGTAGGCCATCAGTCTGGCTTCGGCCTGGTCAGGCGATCCGCGGCCACCGACCATGTAGGTGGCCACCGTCCATGGCGCGCCACAGAAGCCGATCAGGGCTACGTCTCTCGGTAAGGCAGCCCTCGTCTGGAGGACCGTCTTGTGTACGGGCGCAAACTTCGATGCGACCTGCAACTCGTCAAGGCGGTCGATGTCATCCTGCGACCGAACAGGTTCGAGCCGCGGTCCCTCCCCTTCGACGAAGGAGACTTTCTGTCCGAGCGCGTGCGGGACGACGAGGATGTCTGAAAACAGGATGGCCGCATCGAAATGAAAACGGCGGATGGGTTGCAGCGTCACCTCTGACGCCAGCTCCGGGTTGTAGCAGAGATCCAGAAAGCTGCCCGCCTGCTTTCTCACCTCCCGGTACTCCGGCAGATAGCGGCCCGCCTGCCGCATCAGCCAGATCGGCGGACGAGCGGGCGATTGCCGAGCAAACGGCATGAGGAAGGGGCAGGTCTTTGCGCGCTCAGAAAGCGCCTGCGGGATATCGCGCATCATCTCTATATCAAGATTGAGAGAAGACTCTTGCTGTTTTGACTCTTAGCGCGGCGGATGCCGGTAATTCTCATCTCGTTCCCGGCTACCCACAGGCTACTCCGGAACCCGGCGACGCCCGACGAGATTTGGTGTGATCCTCGAAGCAGGGCTACTAGGCTCGATAACGGCGTTACGAGTCAACACGTTCCGGCCTCGCTCCTGGACCGGCCCCGGGTGAAGCAGATGTTGAAATGGCCTCCGAGAGGTGTGCACAATTCACATAATCCACGGCACTAGAGAACCGTTGCCGATCTGAGGCGGATCGGACTGCCGGTGGATCGTTCTGTGGATCATTGAGCGCCTCGCCGGCACGCTCGACGAACGCCGCTCGCCGGCGTGCATAACCGGAGAATTTGTCCACAGATGCCCCACCGTCTGCCGAGCTACTTCCACTTGCATCTCGTATCGGACTCAACCGGTGAGACGCTGACGACGATCGCCAAAGCGGCTTCCGTCCAATACTCGCAGGTCCGGCCCATCGAGCACGTCCACCCGCTGGTCAGAACCTCGCGGCAGCTCGAGCGGGTGCTGCAGGAGATCGGCTCGGCCCCGGGGATCGTGCTCTACACCATCGTCAATCGAGAGCTGACCGAGCGTCTCGAAAGCCGGTGCCGAGAGCTTGCGGTGCCGTGCCTGCATGTTCTCGAGCCGATCATGAATGTCTTCGAGAGTTATCTCGGAGCACCTCAGACGCCGATCGTCGCCGGCCAGCATGTGCTCGATGCGGATTATTTCCGGCGCATCGACGCGCTCAATTTCTCGATGGCTCACGATGACGGTCAGCTTCCCGACGACCTCAACCAAGCCGATATCATCATCCTGGGCATATCGCGCACCTCCAAGACGCCAACCAGCATCTACCTGGCTCAGCGCGGCTACAAGACGGCGAACGTGCCGATCGTGCCGCAGATCCCGCTGCCGGAGGCCCTCACCGCTCCGCACAGTGCATTCGTCGTCTGCCTGGTTGCCAGCGTCGACCGGATCGCAGAGATCCGCCGCAACCGCGTGCGGCTGATGAGCGACCGCAATCTCGAGGATTATGTAGACCGTGAGCAGATCGCGCAGGAGCTGACACACTCCCGACGTATGTGCGCCCGCCACGGCTGGCCGGTCATCGACGTGACGCGGCGGTCGGTCGAAGAGACGGCCGTGACGATTCTGAAGCTCTATCAGAGCCGCCAAGCCGACGAAGAGAACCTGGCGGAGGAGAACAATGCTTGAAGCGGCCGCTGCACCTGCGATCATCCTGGCGTCCGCAAGCCCGACGCGGCAGAGGCTTCTGAAAGCGGCCGGCATTCCGTTCGCCGCCATTTCCGCATCCGTCGATGAGGCGATCATACGAGAAACGCTGACCGCGGACGGGGCGGAGGTCGATCCCGCAGACATGGCAGAAGTGCTGGCGCGGGCCAAGGCTGAGGACGTCAGCGCAAGGCACCCGGGATCTGTCGTGATCGGAGCCGATCAGGTGCTGTCCTGCAACGGAGAGCTGTTCACGAAACCGGGAACGATGGATCGCGCCCGTGACACTCTTCTCGCGTTGCGCGGGCGGACGCATCAGCTGCATTCTGCAGTCGTGATTGCGGAGGATGGCGAAACCGAATGGGCGTACGTCGATACGGTGGACCTGTCCATGCGCGCGTTCTCGACGGCCTTCATCGGGCGCTATCTGGCCGAGGCAGGCGGCGATGTGCTGGATTCGGTCGGCGCCTATCAGATCGAAGGGCCGGGCATCCAGCTCTTCGAGCGCATCGAGGGCGATTATTTCGCCATCCTCGGTCTGCCGCTGCTGCCGCTTCTCAGAGAATTGCGGGTGCGGAAGATCATCCCGGATTAGGTCGCGCCAGATAGTAGAGAGCTGACATGATCGTCATTGGCCTGACTGGCTCGATCGGCATGGGCAAGTCGACCATCGCGGAGCGATTCCGCCAGCTCGGCGTGCCCGTCTGTGATGCGGACGCGCTGGTTCACGAACTCTACGAGGGAGAGGCTGTCGGGCCTATCGAGACCGCCTTTCCTGGCACGACCACTGACGGCAAGGTTGATCGCATCAAGCTCGGGCAGGCCGTGCTCGGCGATCCCCGTGGCCTGAAGCGGCTCGAGTCGATCGTGCATCCGCTGGTGCAGGCGGCCGAACGTGACTTCCTCAGTAAAGCCTCCGAGCAAGGTGCCAAGATGGCCGTGCTCGAGATTCCCCTCCTCTTCGAGACGGGCGGCGATGCCCGGGTCGATGTCACAGTTGTGGTGAGCGCACCTGCCGAGGTTCAACGGGAGCGCGTGCTGCAGCGCGCCGGCATGACCCCGGCCAAGCTCGACGCGATCCTTGCCCGCCAGATGCCGGACGCGGAGAAGCGGCGCCGCGCCGATTTCGTTGTGGATACGGGGGTAAGTGTCGAGGAAAGCTACGCCCAGGTCGATGCTATCGTGGCCGCGCTCCAGAATCGCGGCGGCAGGGCCTATCAGCAGTTCTGGAGTTGACGAGGGACGAGAACTGAGCAGGCCGGGGGGCCAGCAGAATGCTGCGGGAGATCGTGCTCGACACGGAGACGACGGGGCTCGATGCAAAACTGGGGGATCGGCTGATAGAAATCGGTTGTCTGGAGCTGGTGAACCGCATCCCGTCAGGACGTGAGTTCCACCGCTTCATCAATCCGGAAGATCGCCAGGTCCATCCAGAGGCCGAGGCCGTTCACGGCATCTCCAACGACTTCCTTAGAGACAAGCCACCCTTCACCTCCGTCGTCGACGAGTTCCTGGAGTTCGTCGGCGATGCTGCGCTCGTCATTCACAATGCCAGCTTCGACATGGGCTTCATCAACATGGAGCTCGAGCGTGTGGGGCGGCCACCCATCCCGATGGACCGGGTCGTCGACACGCTGGCGCTGGCACGCCGCAAGCACCCTGCGGGTCCCAACAGTCTCGATGCGCTGTGTAAGCGATATGGCATCGACAACTCGAAGCGCGTCAAGCACGGCGCCCTCATGGACTCGGAGCTACTGGCGGAGGTCTACATCGAGCTGCTGGGCGAGCGGCAGGCGACGCTGGTGCTTGGTCAGGGAAGCGTCTCGGCTGCGAGGTCCAGTGCCCGGCGAAACTATGCGGCACGCCCGCGTCCCAGTCCGCTGCCGCCACGCCTGACGCCCGAAGCGGAGGAACTGCACCGGGCCTTCGTCGAAACGTTGGGTCAGGATGCCATTTGGCGCCGCTATATGGCAGCGGCACAAAGGAAGAGCTGACGTGCAGCTCCGATTTATGACTTCGGAGCTGTCTCCGGATTCTGGGCTGCCTGCGCCTGCTGGGCCTGCTGTTTGCGGCGCACGTAAAGACTGCCGAAATCGATCGGATCGAGAAGCAGCGGCGGGAAACCGCCTTCGCGGGTCAAGTCGGCAGCCAGACGACGCAGGAACGGGAACAGCAGCAACGGGCAGTTGATCAGCAGGAACGGCTCCAGTGCCTGCTGTGGCACGTTCTCGATCCTGAACAACCCGGCGTAAACAAGCTCGAGGTCGTAGATCACGCCAGCCTTGTTGCTGGCGTGTGCCTTGAACTCGATGGCGCTCTCGTAGAGGTCTTTGCCGACCGTCTTGGCATTAACGTTGACCTCAAGTTGCAGGTTCGGGTTGTCGCCCTGCTGCTGCAGCAACTTGCCGACGTTCGGGTTCTCGAACGAGAGATCCTTGATGTACTGCCCGACGACGCGTGCCTGGAACGGCGGCTGAGCGCCAGCAGCTCCGGCTGCCTCGCTGGTCCCGTTGTTCGGTTGATCTGCCATGGCGTCGTCCTCCATTCCCGCTCGCCGCCGGCTCACGCCGAGTTTCCGCGGCGGTGGCTATCATGGCCGAGCCCGGGCGGCAATGCCAACTTCCGATCCGGATAGCGGTTATCGGACGAAAACTGGGCCGCCAGCCTCTCAACGCCTCGGCTTGCGCTGGTCGTCGTCATCCTCATCAACGCGTGTGTACTCGCCCTCGATGACGGGACCTGGCTTCCGCGGCCCCGACCGGTGATCACCGGAATCGGAATCGCCACCGCCACGGCGGCCGGTGAAGACGCGGATTCGCGTAGCTCCGGCCGTGGCGAACCGGCCGAGGCTCCAGGCGGCAACGGCGCGTCGCACGGGTGGAACCAGCAGCACGAGGCCGATGGTGTCGCCGATCAGCCCGGGCAGGATCAGGAGCGCGGCGGCCAGGAAAACAAGGGAGCCCTCGGCCACGGGCATGACGGGCGGGCTTCCCTGGGCCAGCGCCTGTCGCGCCCGGCGCGCCATCGAAAACCCTTCCCGCCGAATCATCATCAGCCCGAGAATGGCGGTCCCGATCACGATCGCGATAGTGGCGGCCACCCCGATCGACTGGCCGACGCGGATCAGCACAGCCAGCTCCAGCAGGGGAATGGCTACGAAAAGCAGGAGAAAAACCAAGCGAATCATCAACCCACCGCTCGCGCCCCGCTCGCTGGCTGCTTGGGCCGGCGGGGCATGCGGCCAAGTCAATCCGATTGGCTTGGGCGGAACAATGCCCTAAGCTGGCATTGTGAAGGACCATACGCCGCGGCTTCGAGGCTCGCGACGTTTTCACCGGCCCGGGCCCTAGACCCTGTCCTGACTTCATCATACATCAAGTCATCACCTGGTCCTCGCCACGAAAGCAGCTTCAGATGGATGGCAGAATCGACGTCATTACTCTCTTGTTCCTGGTCGTCGCAGTTGTTGTGATCCTCAAGCTGCGTAACGTGCTGGGGCGGCGGACGGGCGACGAGGAGGCCCGCTACGAGCGTCAGCTTCGGGCGCAGCAGGAAGCGAGGGAGCGTGCCGCAGCAGCGAAAGGCAAGGTGGTCACGCTGCCCCGCCGGGAGCGGGAGGCGGCAACGGTCGGCGGTCACGAGGAAATGGCAGCAGCCGACGCAGAGACTCGCGTGAAAAACTTTGCTGGTGGCAACACGTTCCTGGAGCAGGCCCTCCTGCATATCGCCAGAGCCGATGCCAACTTCGATCCCGAGCAATTCCTGCGCGGGGCCAAGCAGGCCTACGAGATGATCGTCATGGCGTTTGCCGAGGGCAATCGCAAGCTGTTGAAGGATCTGCTCAGCCGCGAGGTTTTCGACAGCTTCGGCGCGGCCATTTCCGACCGGGAAAGCCGCGGGGAGCAGATCGATCAAAGCTTCGTCGGCATCAACAAAGCCGAGATCGTCGAGGCGGAGCTCAAGGGGGCGACCGCGCAGGTCACGGTCAAGTTCATCAGCCAGCTCATATCGGCAACCCGCGATACGGCGGGGCAGGTCATCTCGGGGGATCCGCAGCGCATCCGCGAGGTGACCGACATCTGGACCTTCGCCCGCGATGTGACATCGCGAGACCCGAACTGGCGGCTTATCGCCACCCAGGCGCCGAATTAGCCCGGCGCCACGCGATGCGAAGGGATAGGAATGCTGGCGGCGCCGGTGCTTTTGCCGTGCAAACCGGCATTCGCCGCAGTTCGTTCAATTTGGGTAAATCGATTTCCTGTCGAGGTCTGCGCCTGTCTCGAACCTCCGCCCTCTCCATTCGGGAGGTAGCATGATCGAGACGCGTGTGAACTTCGAGGCCGTCTCGTTTCACGACCTTCCCGGCTGGGAGGAGGACGACCACGCTGCCGCTCTGAAGGCGTTCCTCAACTCGTGCGAACGGCTGACAGATGCGGCAGAACGAGGATCCCTCACAGATCCGGGCCGATGGGCGCCCCTGCTTGCGGTCTGTCGAGGAGCGCAGACCATCGGTGATGGGGCAGCGGACGCGCGGCGCTTCTTTGAAACCCGCTTCACCCCGCATCGGGTGATTTACGATCGCAATAACGGATTGCTCACCGGCTATTACGAGCCGGTTCTTGCTGGCTCGCGCGTGCGGCAGGGCCCGTTTCAGATCCCCGTCTATCGCCGCCCGCCTGATCTCGTGAACTTGATGGACGAGTCGATGCGGGGCACGGCCGGCGAGGCGTTCACACACGCGCGCCGCACGAAGGATGGGCAGATCGTGCCCTATGCCGCGCGCGCCGAAATCGAAACGGGTTTGCTGTCTGACCGAGGCCTCGAGCTGCTCTATCTCGCCGATCCCGTCGATGCGTTCTTCATGCACATTCAGGGATCGGGTCTCGTCGAGCTGACGGACGGTACCAGCGTGCGCGTGAGCTATGATGGCAAGAACGGGCATCCCTACACGTCGATCGGCCGTTACCTGGTGGAAGCCGGTCTTTTCAGAGCGGACGAAGTCTCGCTCGACACTTTGAAGCAGTGGCTCCGCGCCGACCCCGAGCGAGGGCGAGAGGTGATGTGGCAGAACAGGTCCTACATCTTCTTCCGCGAGCTTACGGGTCCACAGGCGCAGTCGGCTCTCGGCACCATGGATATTCCGCTTACGGCGGGCCGCAGTCTGGCGGTTGACGCAGGCGTTCACGCGATCGGCACGCCGGTTTACGTGGTGGCACCCGATCTCACCCATACAGCCGCGGGCGGCCCATTCCGACGCCTGATGATCGCACAGGACGTGGGTTCGGCGATCAAGGGTCCCGAGCGCGGTGACATCTATTTCGGATCCGGCAGCGAGGCTGGTGACCGGGCGGGCAGGACGCGGCATGCGGGGAACTTCTTCGTCCTGCTGCCGCGCGGCAACGTGGGTCCGGCATAGGTGCCATGAGCCGGCCGGGCCGACCTCCCCGCTCGCAGCGGCGCCTCATCACACCGGAGGACGAGGCCCTTTGGTCATCCGTTGCGCGCAGTCTGAAGCCGGTCCGCAGGAAGGCGCGGGTGCACCCATCTGCAGACATGCCCATCCCGTCTGAGCCGTCTTGCGAGCCGCATGTCCCGGCAGAGCTGGAGCGCGAGCTGAAAGCGGCATCCCGGCCTCCGAAGACCAATCTGCCGGCTCCTGATCGTCAGCCGGGCCGTTCACAGGAACCTGTCCAGCCGCCGCCTCTGTCAGAATACGATCGCCGTCAGCTTCGTCGTATCGCCGGCGGGCGCATCGAGATCGAAGCCCGCATCGACCTGCACGGCATGCGGGCCGGCGAGGCGCATTCCGCGTTGCGGGGCTTCATCTTCTCTGCGCATGCCCGCGGGCGGCGGCACGTTCTCGTGATCACGGGAAAAGGCAGCGGCCCTGATCTCCGTGACCGCCCCTTCGATCTGGCGGATCGATCGGACCGTGGGGTACTGAAGCGCAGCGTCCCCTTATGGCTGGCCGAGCCCGAGTTGCGCTCGGTCGTCGTCAGCTTCACTGAGGCGCATCCCCGACACGGCGGGGAAGGGGCCCTTTATGTCCAGCTCCGCAGCCGACGGCAGCCCGGGCATCGGGAGTGAATGCTATTCGCACCGGGTCGTCAGCGTCTGCACTGCCTTCATGACGCCCATCAGCGAGAATGTGTCCCTGGTCGTCGCCCCCTGCTCGGAGATGCCCTCCACGATCATCGTGGAGCCCCGCTTCATCGCCTCGAGCAGCTTCAACTCCTCGATGGGATTGCTCACGAACGCGCGATCCTCGTGAGTAAAGAGCTTATAGCTGTCGTTGCCGACGGTGACGGTGGCTTCGGAGCCATCTTTGAACGGGTAGCCGATCTTGATGCTCAGCTCGGTGCGCACCCCGTCTTTCGGCCAGGCGGAAATGTAGAAGTAAGCCGGGTCGCGCTTAATGCCCGCCGGCTCGCTGGACTGCGCGGTGGTGGCGGCGAAGCAGAGACGCTCACCCGAACCCTCGTGTGAGTAAAAATGCCAGTCGTTGAACGAGTCGACCAGCTTCGTCTGCGCGTTTGCGCCAACGGCAGTAGCGATCAGAATGATGGCGGTGGCTGTCGAGCGGATAAGTCCTCGCATTTCACCTCGCGAATTGGTACCGCAGCAGAAATCCAAAATCCTACGGAACTTATAGTGATTTGCTGCAGGGCCTGTCACGATGATGTTTTGCGCACAGTTTCCGCGGCACTTACCGGGCGTTCCGGGAATTGCGCCAGGGTCCTGATGCGATCGTACATGACGATGGCCCCGGCCATGGCGACATTGATGCAAAATGCCGTCGGGATCCTGACGACGAAATCGCACCGCGCCAGCAGTGGCTCGGAGAGCGAGCCCCGCTCCGGACCGAGCACATAGGCCGCCCGCAAAGGATGATAAAAGCTCGGCAAATCTATGGCATTCTCGGTCAGCTCGATGCCGACGAGCTTACAGCCCTGCGGCAGCACCATCTCGTCGATGCTCGCCCAGTTGTAGTGCGGCAGGTGCCATTGCCCCTTTGACGTGTCTGCACGGGCTTCGAGCGCCTGATAGGTCGCACCGACGGTGAAGGTAAAGCTCGCCCCGAAGGCGTGGGCCGAGCGCATGAGATTGCCCAGGTTCAGAGCCTTGGACATGCGCTCGGCGCCGATGGCGAAGTAGCCGCGTGGCTTCGGCGGCCAGCCCTGACGGAAATCGTTCTGGCTTCGCTGGCTCATGACACTCGTTGTGCGTGCCGGGATTGGATCGTCCCGGCGTTAGCCGTAACGTTCGGCGCTGTCCAAGCAGCCGAATTCGTGTAGAGGAGGTGTCATATGAGAGCGGCCTTGTGCAAGTCCCTGAACGGCCCAGAAGGGATTGCGATCGAGGATCTTCCAGATCCGCTGCCCGGCCCTCGCGAGGTGCGGATCCGGGTTCAGGCCGCCGCGCTCAACTTCCTCGACACGCTCATCACCCGCGGCAAGTACCAGTACAAGCCGGACCTGCCGTTCTCGCCGGGGGCCGAGATTGCGGGCGAAATCGATAGGGTCGGCGACGAGGTGCAGGGATTTTCGCCAGGGCAGCGCGTGTGTGCCTATCTCGGATGGGGTGGCGCACGGGAGCTGGTGATCGCGCGTCCCGAGCACGTGATCCCGGTGCCGGACGAGGTCAGCGATACCATCGCTGCGGGCGTCAATGTGACCTACGGCACGGCCGTGCACGGCCTGAGGGATCGGGCGCGGCTGAAGCCCGGCGAGACGGTTGCTGTCCTCGGCGCGGCGGGCGGTGCGGGTCTCGCGGCCGTCGAGGTGGCAAAGCAACTCGGCGCGAGAGTCATTGCTGTCGCCTCTTCACCGGAGAAGCTGGACATCTGCCGTCAGCATGGCGCGGACCTGCTGTTGAACTATACCGCGACAGACCTGAAGCAGGGCCTGCGCGACCTGACGGATGGTCGTGGCGCCGACGTGGTCTACGATTGCGTCGGCGGTGATCATGCCGAGCCCGCGCTGCGCTCCACCGCGCGGATGGGCCGCTTCTGCGTCGTCGGGTTCGCGGCCGGCGCGATTCCGCGAATTCCGCTTAACCTGGTTCTCCTCAAGAGCTGCGATATCGTCGGCGTTTTCTGGGGCGAGTCTGCGCGCCGAAATCCCGAAGGACACCGGAACAACATTGAGACTGTACTGAAATGGGTTGCGGCAGGAGAGCTGAGACCGCACACTCACGCCGCGCTGCCGCTGGGGGATACAGCGGAGGCGATCCGGATGCTGGATCGGCGCGAGGCCGCCGGCAAGGTGATCGTCACGATGTAATCCGATCGCGGAAGGCGCTTATACGTGCGCAATTGAACGGGGTCGAGCTCGCGCTCGATCGATCTAGGGAGACTCCATGAAAACGAAACTTCTGTCGGCACTGGTGGCACTGAGCGTTGGTGCGTTCGTTGCCGGACCCGCCACCGCCCAGAACAAGCAGCTGACGATCGCAACGGGCGGTACCGGTGGCGTCTACTATCCGCTCGGCGGCGGCCTGGGGAACATTCTCGGCAAGGAGCTTGCAGGTGTAACGGCGACAGCGGAAGTCACCGGCGGCTCCGTCGACAACATGAAGCTCGTCGGCTCAGGCCGCTCGGATATCGCCTTCTCGCAGGTCGACGCTGCCTGGGATGCGATCAACGGAACGGGCAAGTTCCCGAGCAAGCTGCCCGTGAAGGCGCTCGCCGTGCTCTATCCGAACCACATGCACGTGGTCACCGTGGATGGCACCGGCATCGAGAAGATCGAGGATTTGAAAGGCAAGCGCGTCTCCACCGGCTCGCCGGGCAGCGCGACGGAGGTGTTCGCCTTCCGCGTACTGGAAGCAGCCGGCGTCGATCCTGAGAAAGACATCGAGAAGGCGCGCCTGGGCGTCGCTGAGAGCGTGAACGCCATCAAGGACAACAAGATCCAGGCCTTTTTCTGGGTCGGCGGTCTGCCGACGGCAGCGGTGACGGACCTTGCGGCGACTCCGAACACCAAGATCAAGTTCATCGAGATTTCGCATCTGACGCCGAAGATGAACGAGAAGTACGGTCCGCTCTACGCCGAGGCGGTCATCCCCAAGGAGACCTACACGGGGATGGAGCAGGACGCGAACAACATCACGGTCTGGAACATCCTGGCGGTGAATGACGAGATGCCGGAGGAACTTGCCTACGACATCACCAGGGTCACCTTCGAGAAGCGCGAGGAGCTCGCGCAGGTCCACAAGGAGGCGCTGAACATCAAGCCGGAGCTGCAGTCGGTGAAGCGGTCCGGCATTCCGTTCCATGCGGGCGCGCTCAAGTACTTCAGCGAGAAGGGCATCAAGGTCGACTGATCGAGCCTGCCGTTTCTCGCACGATTGGCGGTCACCGGGCCCCTTGAGCCCGGTGACTCGTTTTCCGCACCGCGAATTCGCGAAATCACAAGCCTTTAAGGGAGGCTAACGTTGACGGGGACCAGGGATGGCGCACCCGCTGCCGGAGTGACCGAGAGCACTTCGGCCGCAACCGACACGGCGACCGAGCCCGATCGCAAGGTTATCGAGCATTACATCGAGGAGGAGGAAGGCGCGCTCAATCGGGTCAGCGGGCTTGTCGGAATGGCGGTCACCGCTATCGCGGTGGGCGTGTCGCTGTTCCACATTTATGCCGCCTACGACATTGTCCCGGCCTATATCCTGCGGCCGGTTCACGTGGCCTGCGTCTTGTTTCTCGTCTTTCTGCTCTTCCCGGTAACACCGAGCATGCGCGACCGCATCCGGTGGTGGGACTGGCTGCTGGCGTTCGCAAGCCTGGGCGTCATCGTCTACATCCTGATGCAGGGCGAGGAATTCGGCGATCGCGCGATCATGCCGGAGCCGATGGACGTCGTTGTCGGCGTGGTTCTCATTGCGCTGCTGTTGGAAGGAACGCGGAGGGCGACAGGCTTCATCATGCCTGCCGTTTCGGTCGTTTTCATCCTCTACGCCCTGTTCGGCAATTATCTGGATGATCCCTGGACCCATCGTGGCTATCCGCCTGACCGGCTTGTCGGCCACCTCTATATGACGCTCGAAGGCATCTTCGGCACGACGGTGGACGTATCCTCGAGCCTCATCATCTTGTTCACGATTTTCGGCGCCGTCCTGCAGGTTTCAGGCGCGGGGAAGTTCTTCATCGACTTCTCGTTCGCGGCCATGGGCGGGAAACGGAACTCGGCCGGCCGCGCCGTCGTGATGTCGTCGTTCCTGCTGGGTGGTCCGTCGGGCTCCGGCGTGGCGACCACGGTCACGATCGGCACGGTGGCCTATCCGCTACTGGCCAAGGCCGGATATGAGAAGAACGCCGCCGGTGGACTGCTCGCTGCGGGCGGCCTGGGCGCCATCATCTCGCCGCCGGTTCTCGGTGCCGCGGCTTTCCTCATCGCCGAATTCCTCAAGATCTCGTACTTCGACGTGATCCTGATGGCGATCATCCCGACGCTGCTCTACTACTTGGCGATCTGGGCGATGGTCGAGGTCGACGCCAGCAAGCATGGCGGTGCCGGCGAGCTGATGGTCGAGAAGGGAACGCTTTGGCGGCTGTTCGCCGGCTACTGGTTCCACTTCGGATCGCTCATATCGATCATCGCCTTCATGCTGCTCGGCTTTTCGCCCGTGCTGGCCGTGTTCTGGGCAACCATGCTGGCCATCGGCTCCAGTGCGATCCGGCCAGATACGGCGCTGGTACCGCGCGTCGTCGTTGGCGCGACGATTGCCGTCGGGGTTGTGCTCTCCGCGACCGGGTTTGCGGACAGCAATGCCTTTTCGCTGACCGTCTTCACGGCACTGGCGCTCGCGGCTGCGGTCGGTCTGTTCCTGCCGCAGATTGCGCCGGTTGCCGCCCGCCTGGTGCAGGCGCTGCGTGATGGCACGACCGGCGTGCTCAATGTGGCCGCGACCTGTGCGACGGCGGGTATCATCGTCGGTGTCGTGACCCTCACGGGACTGGCGCAGCGGTTCGCCGACATCATCATCGGCTATGCGCAAGGCAGTCTGCTGCTGACGACGCTGTTCACGGCAGCCATCGTCTGGATCGTCGGGCTCGCCGTGCCCGTAACGGCGTCATACATCATGTGCGCGGTCATAGCGGCGCCGGCCCTTATCAAGCTCGGCGTGCCGGATTTCGCGGCGCACATGTTCATCTTCTACTACGCCGTGCTGTCGGAGGTTTCGCCGCCAACAGCTTTGTCACCCTTCGCGGCCGCGGCCATTACGGGCGGCAATCCGTACATCACGACGCTGCAGTCCTGGAAGTACACGATGCCGGCATTCCTCGTGCCATTCGTGTTCGTCGTCGATCCGCAAGGTGTCGGGCTGCTGCTGCATATGCCGGACGGACGGGGCTGGGTCGACGTGGTAGAAATCACACTGACGGTTGCCGCCGGCATTGTGGCGCTCGCTTTCGCGCTGCAGCGGTGGATGATGAGACGGAATACGGCGCTCGAAACGGCGCTGTTCTGGGGGGCCGGTCTGCTGTTGGTGTTCCCGGTGGTGCTCGACGCGATGCTGGCCCCGCTGACGGGCATTCAGCTCACCGCCGAAATCCCCGGCCTCCGCATCGCCTGGAGTGTGCCGCTCGGCCTTGGGCTGGGTGCACTCGCGGTCGTGCTGCAGCGGCTGAGGCGGCGGGCCGATCAGCCCGCTCCTGCTTGAAATCCCGGGCGATCACGACAGAACGCGGCGGAGAGCAGCCGCCGCGTTCTCGACGTCCTCGCGTGATACGTCGAGATGCGTGACGGCGCGGATCATGCCGCCGTAGGACGTTCCCATCCGAACATTCTCGGCGAGCAGCGCTTCGGTGACCGCCCTGGTGGACCGACTCGTGCCGCTGACGTCAAAGTAGACGATATTCGTCTCGGGTTCCGTCATAAGCGTGATCCCGGGGATCTCCCGGATGCGCGCTGCCAGCAGCGCGGCATTGGCATGATCC